>WJJA01000504.1 GCA_014729955.1 bacterium | reverse complement strand
TGAGTGCGCCGTACATCAAAACCGCCCACTTCGAAAAACGACGCGGCGAAGTCCAGGCGCGGCATGTAGCGCGCCGGCGAGCCGACGGTCGCGAGGTATACGACGATGTTGCGCTTTTGGCGTCGGTGAGACTCCACCGCGCGGCGTAAACGCTCGATCGGTTCGGAGGCGCGGTGCAGGCCGAGCGGTGTCGCGGTGATCCCGTCACCTCGACGCCATGCAAGGTTGGCATGCAGCTCGTCAATGTCCGCGCCCTGTTCGGCCGCCTCGATCATTTTACCGATGAGCGTGGCCCGGCCCGCGCCTTCCAGGCTCAGCACCTGCAGATCGGCAAGGGTTGAGGGGAGAGTCTCGGCGCGTGCGCCGGCGGCAACATCTTTCGCACGCCCGTTTTTCAGAGCGGCACGGTCCGGCTCGCGCTCCTCGATCGGTTCTTCAGCGGGATTCGGGTACTGGTTCACCCCAACGATCACCGCCTTGCGTGTCGCATACCAACCCGCACGCAATTTCGCGGTTTCATGCACCGCTTTCTGCGGGACCTCGGCACGGATCGCCCGGATCAACCCGCCGGCGTCCTCGATCTTGCGGAACAGGTCCCAGGCCGACTGTGCAACCTGATCGGTGAGCGTCTCCACGTAATACGATCCCCCCGCCGGGTCGAGCACATGGGCAAGGTGCGCTTCGTCGCGAAGGATGAGCTGGACATTGCGTGCGATACGTCGGCTGAACTCGTCGGGTTCACGCACCGCCTCGTCAAAGGGGGCGACGTGCATGCTGTCCGCACCTCCGACCGCGCCGGAAAAGGCTTCGGTGGTCACACGCAGCATGTTGACATACGGATCGACGGCGGTCTTGCTGAAACGCGATGTGCGTGCATGCAGCCACAGCGCACGGTCGCTTTCCGGGACGCCGACAGTCTCCAGCACACGGTTCCACAGGATGCGTGCGGCACGGAACTTGGCAACTTCCATGAAAAAGTTCGAACCGGCGGAGAGGCTCATCGCGAGGTGTTTTGTGATCGTATCGGCCGCGAGGCTGCGTTCGGTCAGTTCACGCAGGTACTCGACCGCGCCGGCGAGGGCGAAGGCCAGCTCCTGCACCGCCGAACCGCCGGCGTTGTGCCACGGTTCACCGTGCACCCAGACGGTCTTCCATGCGGGAGCATTCGCTTCGGCCCACCAGAGCAGCTCGGTCGTCTCATCCAGTGCCGCTTCCAACGGAAGCGAAAGTGAGCCGTTGGTGACAAGCTCCGCGATCGGGTCCATCGCCACCGCGCCGCTGAGCTTTTCGGTCGGGATGCCGCGCGTCTTCGCGACGGCAGCCAGGAAGGCTGTGGTTGCCGCTCCGCTCGCACCCGCCTGCAGTATCACCGGCGTTCGTGCGAGATCGACGCTGTCCAGCGCCTTCTCGAGATCGGCGGCGGAGGCAATGGAAACGCCTCCCTTTCCGACCAACGCGGCATCGGCCTTTCCCGGCCCCAGGCCGCGCCGTGTCGCGGCGTCGAGGGGAAGGTGGACCACGGTCAGGCCGCGCTCGAGATCATGGCGCAACGCCTTGTTGACGGTTTCCGGGTCCGGGCAGGCGATCTCCTGGGCGATGTCCCAGCCGTCGGCGTCACCGTGAAACGTACGGTCTCCGCGTACGAACGGCGCCAGGCCCGGCAGCGATTCCACGAATGTCAGATCCTGCAGATCCTCGCGACGGTAGAGGGGTTCGAGGGTGATCCCTTCGGCGGTCGGTGTGCGCATTTTTTTGTCGTATGGAGCGCCTTTCAGCAGACGGTCCACCTCGTCGCGCCACTGTTTGTAGCCTGGCGCAGCAAATTCATCAAGCAGACGATCGGGTACGTCCACTTCGGGTCCGTGTACCGGATCAGCCATGGTTGGTCTCCCGGTTGTCCAGGATGGATAGGTGCACTGTCGTTGTATTGTACCTGCCGGCCGGGTTTGGAGAACACCGGCCTGCAAGCCGACAACCACTGAGCGGGAAGATACGAAGTTCGAATCACCCATTGGAGGGTTGAATCGGTAATTGCTCGGACACCGGAGGGTAACCTTCCTGCAGCCGTTCGTTGAGCAAACGGCAGAGTATTGCGCAGAACCCGGGAACAGCACGTTGTGCAGGTCATATCCCGTGCCGGTAGTTGCTCGGTCACCACTCCGACGGGATCGACAGCGGCGCTAGAAACTCACAACCACCTGCAGAAACAGCACATCTTCGGCCGGATCGTTGAGTTGGTATTCTGTCCGAAACTGCACACTCTGTTTTGGAACGTAGCCCAACCCGATACTGAACCGTGTGGGTTCATCCAAACTGTCGATGAGGGGAGAATAACGGCCGTACCGTGCGACACCGTACAGCTTCTGCAGACGGTATCGCACCTGCCCGTACCATCCGTCGAGAGTTTTGTTCTCGCCCAGATCCAGGCCTGTTTCACGGTAGATGTATTCGCCCTTGATCTCAAATGCATCCAGGTTCCATTGCAGGTCCGCGCCGATCATCTGCTGGTCAAAGGCATTGTCCACATTGAAGAATCCTGCCCAGGACGCCCCGACCTCGAAACGCCAGTGGGGCATCACGCCGAACCGTGCGCCCATGGACCGTGCGGTTTCGACCTGCAATGTGTCATTGTTTACCGTTGTACGTTCATAGCCGAAACCGTTCATGAGAAAACCGACCACATTGAACCATGACGTTGTGGTGTAGGCTTCGATGCCGGTATCGTTCCAGAGACCGTGCGCCTCCTCTACGATCATGGGAGCGCTGACCAGTTGACGGTCAGGGGAGGGATAGACTTGCCAGTCGATGCCGAACGGAACGTCCATTTGTCCTACCGCAATCCCCGTGTGATCGATACCGAACGCTGATTTCATGTGTCGACCCTGCGATCCGAAGATGTCGAAATCGATCAGGAACGCCCCTACCCCGAAGGTCTGTTCGTTTGGGTTGAACGCAATGGCAGCCTCAAAGTGAATATCTTCGGCTACGGGAGCTTCGAGATCGATCTCAACCTGGCCGAAACGGAACTGGTTTTGGTCCGTCGTTTTCTCGTAGATGGGATGGTAGATATCCGCGAAACCGTCCATCAGCATCCCGCCGCCGATGTCATGGGCAAGCACTGAGGCTGGTACAAAGAACAGAATGAAAAGGAAGTATACTGTCCGAAGGTGCATCAATCTATCCGATTGTTAGGTTGCCCTTTCTTGAATCAGGTATATGATACGGCTTTCACATGCAGTCTGCAGCCATTTGCCTCCCATGGAGACAGGTTGTGAAAGCGCGCGAGAGCGAGAACGCCTGTGCAGCATCCGCCTTCAGCCGCGAACAATTTGCGGAGTGCAAGGAGAGACGGGAGATCCTTTCGTAATAAAAGGTTCAGGTGAATGTGCCTCCGAGAGCGGACGGCTGAATGTTGCAAAAAATGAAATAGTTGCGTTGCACCCTTGTGCACTTCCCTGCACGCTCCTACTATGGTATTACGTTTATGCGTTTTGTATTACCCGGGTCAATCAGACTGTCGCAGAATGCCGGCCCGCGACTTCAAGTAAAGATCAAATGATTGATATTATTTATCTTGTCAAGACGCTGGACCCCGGCTTTCGCCGGGGTGACACCTTGTGAGACAGACTGAAATGCGGGGATACTGAACCGGGGAAATCCAATCGCATAGTAGTTCGAGCACTACACATACCACCGACCGTATACCACCGTCATACCACATAGCGACGAGAATCAGGAAGAATCGTTGCAGGAAACCGCCATACGAGCGCCCGGAGATTGTCCGGACAGCTGCACCAGGGGAGGGAGGGTTGCAGTGAGGAATCGTGTTCTGATGAGCGTGGGTTTGATGTTGTCAGCCGTTGCGGTCGGTTTTGCGGTACCACTGGCCGGAACCGTAACAAACGGTATCACCGGCAAACCGCTTGCGAACGCTTCGGTCGTCTTGACCGATTCACCTGTCGGCACGGCAACCGCCCCGGACGGTTCGTTTACGCTGAATGTTCAACCGGTTGCCGTAACGATTCGCATCAGTCATGTCGGCTATGCCGCTCGTGTCGTCACCGCCTCACCTCCCTTCGATCAAGCCCTGACGATCGCCCTGCAGCCGGCCCCGGAAGAGCTTTCGACGGTGGTGGTGACCGCGGGACGCACCGAACAGCTGCTGCACGATGTCCCGGCGACGGTGAGCGTGGTTCCGCGCGAACGTATCGAACGGGAGCATCCGTCCTCCGTGGACGATCTGTTGCGTGGTGAAGCGGGAGTGGATGTGAGGCGCACCGGTGGTCTCTATACCATGAGCCCGTCTGTGACCCTGCGCGGGACCGGGGCGAACGAGCCTTCACGTACCCTGGTGATGGTGGACGGAATGCCGATCAACAAGGGCGATACCGGCGAAGTGAACTGGAACCGTATTTCGCCGGACGATCTGGAACGGATCGAAATTGTACGCGGACCGGCCTCTGCGCTGTACGGCGCCGGTGCCATGGGCGGGGTGATCAACCTGATCACACGCACCCCCCGTGCAGGCTACCGCATTCACGGATATGGCGAGGGCGGCAGCTACGGCACCTTCGGAGGCGGCTTCAATGCAACGTATGGCCGGGCGCTCAGCGACGGAAGCAGCCTGGACGCGTTTCTCAGCTACCGTGGACGTCAAAGCGACGGCTACGTCTCGACCCCGCCTGAACAACGCAACGAATACACAACCGAGCGGTTCCTTGAGGAGAATGCCGTCAGCGCCAAGCTGGGATACCGCCGTGGTGCGCAACGTGTGGAAGCGATGTACCAACGGTATGACGACCAGCGTGGCGAGGGCGAGAAGATCCAGGCTCCGGACGGGGAGTATCGTGATTTCGACACCGATTTCATCGGGTTGAACTATCACGGCGCATCCGGCCGGACGGCATGGAAAGGCAACGCCTGGTACCAGAAGGAGCAGTACGGTCGAATCGATGAGCGTATGCGTAACGGGGACTACAGCCGTTTTGACGTGCTGAGCGACCGGATCGATTACGGCGGTTCTTCCCAGTTCACATGGAAAGGCCGGCAAGCGGGAACCTGGACCGTCGGTTTGGAAGCACGCCTGGGGAGCGTGGACGGTGCGGATGTCTACCGAACCTCACCCGACGTGGTCGCCAACGAGGGTGAATTGCTGTCGTATGCGGGCTTTTTGCAGAACAGCTACACCCGGTGGAACGATCGGTTGCGTCTATCAGCCGGTGTGCGGTATGACGTGGTCCGTTTTCGGAACGGGTTCATTCGCAGCACCCTGGCGCCCTGGGACGCATACAGCGGCGCGCTTGAGGAGAACCAATGGAGCGCACTGTCGCCCCGGTTTGGTGTCACCTTGCGTTTCAAAACACACAGCAGCGTGTACGCTTCGGTCGGACAGGCATTTCGTGCCTCCATCTTAGACGACCTGTGCCGCAGCGGCTGGATGTGGGTGGGACCGAAAATCGCCAATCCCGAATTAGAACCGGAAACGATGACGACCGTGGAGGCAGGCGGACGGCATGCGTTTGGAAGAAACTGGCTCTCCCTGGCGGGGTATTACTCGATCGGGAACGATTTTCTCTACTATGTCAACACCGACCAGACGATTTTCGGGGGAGCCTTCACACTGCGTCAGCGGCAAAACGTCGCCGAAGTCAGACTGTACGGCGTCGAGGGTACATGCCGCTATCGGATGTTCCAGTCCCTTTTCACGGAACTCAGCGGAACCTTGAGCCAGTCTGAGATCTCCGAATTTCACGAGCGCCCGGAACTCGAGGGACACCCCCTGGACTACAGCCCTTCAGAAAAGGGCAGCCTCGGACTGGTCTGGGACAGTCGCTTCCATCTTGCACTCATGTGGGAATTGATCGGCGACCAGGAGTATGTCAACGGGCAGGATGAACGTATCACGATCAAAGGGTACGGCCTGCTGCATGCCAGCGTCGATGTGCCGGTCGGGTACGGGTTCCGTGCGGGTGTGGATGCGCAAAACCTCTTCAACCGTGAATATACGCAAAGCGAGATATCGCTTGATCCGGGACGGTTTGTGATGGCACGACTGAGCTACACGCTGGATTCTACGGAAGAGTGAACGTAAAGCGAGTGTGTAGACCTGGTTTGCCCGGCGTTCTGTCAGGTCTTGGACGCACAGAGGGTGTGACCTGACGGAAGAAGGAAGCGGGAGACATGTGTCAGGTCACAAATCGCCTTCGACGATTCAAGACCTGACACAACACTTACATGACTCAACACAGGAGAAGGAGCGTGATGGGAGGCGAAAACGGCAAACCGTTTCTGACGAACACGCAGATCGTGTTCCTCGCCTCGATGATCGCGGCGGACTTCGGCAGCGGGCTGGTGATCAAGAACCTGCTCGCGCCGACACACATCCTCGATCTCATACGGATTGACATGATCGTTCCGATTGTGCTGATGCTTGTGACACGCCGGCTGCTGGATCGTTTCGGCGTGCTGATCCTGTATGAAACGGTGTGGGGTATCTGCAGCGTGTTCGCGATGCCGGCTGCGTTCGGGTTGCCCGGCCTGCTGAAACTGCTGCCGGCGGTAACCCAGGGCATCATCCTGGACACGTTGATGAGCCTGTTCAGACGATTCCACCGCCTGCGTTTCTATATCTCTGCCCTGCTCGGCGGAACGCTTTCGTTCTTCGCCTACTTCGGGATTCGCCTCGCACTGGGGTATCCGTGGAACGAAGTGATTCGCGCCCTTTTCAGTGTGCAATTGCTCACCACGGCGCTGGTGTGGGTTGCGGGTGCCGCGCTCGCACTACTTGTCTGGAAACAGATCGGTTCCACCCCGCTTGCACGGAGGCTTGCCGTTGCCGAACCTGCTTGAAATGAAGGATGTCGGGTATACGGTCCCGGACTCGGACGTGCCGGTTTTGCAGGAAATCAACCTGGAAATCGGACAGGGGGAACGAATCGGCATCACTGGTCCGTCCGGCAGCGGAAAAAGCACACTGGCGCTGGTGATGACCGGCCTGCAGAGCATCGAGCAGCAGGGTGCGCTTTCGGGAGAAATTGCCTGTCCCGCCGGTCGACCTACTGTCGGGCTCGTGATGCAGAACCCGGAAAACCAGCTTTTTGCCGGCACTGTGGCGGCAGAGGTCTCGTACGGGTTGACCGAAGCGCAGAAGCGCAATCTGACTGCATGTCTGGCCGCGACCGGTGTAACAGAATTGGCACAGACCCCGGTGGAGCAGCTTTCACTCGGGCAGAAGCAGCGGGTGGTGCTTGCATCGTTTCTTGCCATGCAACCTGACCTCCTGATCCTGGATGAACCGACCAACTATCTCGATCCCGAGGGGGTACGCGCCCTCTTCGGATTGCTTTATGACATACCTCGGACGGTGATCGTGATTGAGCATGACACTCGTCTGCTATATGAGTGGGCGGATCGTGTGTTCGAGATGGAGCAGGGGCGCATTCGTGAGGCGGGCATGGCAGATCGATCCGTGCCGATTAATCTGAGACGGCCGATTGTTCCAATCGCATCGTCGGACGGCAGCAACGGCACAGTACGTTCCGCTTCCGAATACAGGAAATCCCGCGAGGGCGGGAGCAACGGCGGGCCGGTTTGCAGGATTGAGCGGCTGGAATGCCGGTTTCGGGGGCGCGAAGAACCTGTCCTGACGGATATTTCGCTGGAATTACACCGTGGCGAACGCATCGCCCTGCTGGGCATGAACGGCAGCGGAAAAAGCACGCTGCTGAAACACATCGCCGGACTGGTCAAACCGGCACGGGGCAGGATCACGTTTCCCGGATGGTCCGAAGCATCCGCCGGACCCGGTCAGCCTGCTGCCGGGCTGGTGTTTCAAAACCCTGACTACCAGCTGTTTGAGACGACGGTTCTACGCGAGTGCAGTTTTTCGTTACGCCTGAGGAAGGGAACGAACGGCCGGGCGGACGTTGAGAGCCGGCAATGGCTGGAGCGCACCGGTATCGGCCGCCTGGCCGAGCGTCTGCCCTTCACATTAAGCACCGGCGAGAAGCGAAGGCTTACGCTCGCCGGCGCACTGACCCTGCAGAGCAGGCTGCTGCTGCTGGACGAGCCGACGGTTGCGCTTGACGACGCGAATCTCGACAACCTGCGTGACCTGTTATTCGATCTAAGCGAAAAAGAAGACATGTGTGTCCTGTTTTCAACCCATGACCTTGAGTTCGCCCTTGCAGCGGCGGATCGTTTCCTGGTTCTGCAGGATGGGCGCCTGGAGGTGGACACAGCGGCGAACGGGTTGCAGGAGGAAGATATCGAACGGTTTCGGGTGCACACGCCCCGAGAGAGTCCCCGAACCCTGGTCACAAGCGAGGGAGGCAGGCGATGACTGCCTATGCGCAATCTTTTGAAGATGTGGTTCGTTTTCACGGCCATGCCTGCCCCGGTCTGGCATTGGGATATCGTATGGCGAAGGCGGCGCTGGAACGGTTGTCGGCGGAACGTGCCGACGATGAGGAAATCGTGGCGATCTCAGAGAACGACAGCTGCGCGGTGGACGCCCTGCAGTGCCTGAGCGGCTGCACTTTCGGCAAGGGTAATTTGATCTATCGAGACTACGGTAAGATGGTGTTTACGATTTATCACCGGCAGAGCGGCAAAGCGGTCCGTGTTAAGTCGAGCCGCCGCCAGGATGACATGAAACTGGCCGGGATGGGGCTGACTCCGCAAAGCCGCGACGAGATGATGCAGTGGATGCTCACCGGACCGGAAGATGATGTGATTGTCCTGGAGGATGTGCATATCCCGGAACCGGAACGTGCGAAGATCGTTGATTCGGTGCGTTGTGCAGGTTGTGGTGAGCTGGTGATGGAAACGCGTGCCAGGCTGAGCAAGGGCGAGCCGCTGTGCCCGCCGTGTTTTGAAGCACGAGGAGCGGTTTGATGGATGGTGCTCTGAGCGGTACAACATCATTCTCGTCGGAGCGTGAAAGGCGTTCGGGGCCTCACCCGGTGACCTCGGTCGTCGTCTTTTCCGTCCTTACGATTCTCGTGTTCCATGCCGCCACTTTGCTCAAGGTCGGCATCCTGCTCGGTTTCATCGTCGGGGCGGCATTTGTCGCGCGGCTGGACTGGACACGTTTCCGCCTGCTGTATCTTCCGTTCCTGTTTTCGCTGCCGGTTTCCTTCGCGGTGTTCATCGGGTCCTATTGGTACGGAGCAGAGGCTGCTGGGGATGCGGTACGTGAGGGGGCTTTGCAGGCCGCACTCTTCAACGGGCGTCTCGGGGTCCTGATCCCGGCGAATATCCTGTTTATCGAGACAACGGATTGGCGTCAATTGTCGGGTGCGTTACGCCGTTTGCATGTGCCGGAACTCGTGATGGTGCTGCTGGGCGCAGTACTGCGGTTTTTCCCGCTGATGGTTCGTGAACTGTCGCGTATCGTGGAGGTGCAGCGCAGCCGTGGGCTGAAACCGTCGCACCTGATCTACCCGAAGCATTTTCTGCCGCTGGTCGTACCGCTTCTTCTACTGAGCATGCAGCGTTCGCAGGACCTGGCGATATCGATGGAGCTTCGCGGGGCAAACGGACCGGAGGATGCGGGACCGGCAGCTTCCCTTTCACGGTCTGACGCCCTGCTTGCCGGGCTGACCATTGTTCTCTCGGCGACGATGCTGCTTCTGTGAGAACTGCAGCATGGTCGGCGGGGTTGTCTATTCCGCCCGATCGGCCGCGACGCTCTGCAGGACGTTTTCGAGTGCCTTCATCTTGTAGGGTTTCTGCACAAAGCCCGCGACCTTCCGACCCGCGAAGCGGTTGTGAATTTCCTGCTCGTTGAAGCCGCTGGAGAGAACCACTGAGACTTCGGGATCAATCCCCCGCAAGGCATTGAAGGCTTCTTCTCCGTCCATCACCGGCATGGTCAGGTCGAGCAGAACGCAGGAGATTCGGTTCTTCCCGGATCGATACAGGTCCACTGCTTCTCGACCGTCACGAGCGGTCAGCACTTCATAGCCGAGTTTTCTCAGCATACGCGACCCGACAATTCTCACCGCCTCATCATCATCCACGAGAAGCACGGTTCCATTCGGATCTGAGGATGCCCGGGCTACCGGGTGTGTGGTTTGCTGATGAGGGGATTCAGACTCTTCAAGTGCCGGCAGGATGATCTCAAAGGTGGTACCTTCGCCCGGCTGACTGCTGACCTTCAAGGCGCCGTGATGACCGCGTACGATCCCCTGCACGGCACTCAGACCCAGCCCCCGGCCGGTAAACCTGGTCGTAAAGAACGGGTCGAAGATACGTCTCAACGTTGCCTCGCTCATTCCGCACCCGGTATCACGAACTTCCAGGTGAACATAACGCCCTTCCGGCAAGGAGTCTTCTCCGAATCGAGTCTTGATCTCTTCGCGGTTTAATTCCATCGCACTTGTACTGATCCGAATCACTCCCACTTCATCACCGATCGCCTCCGACGCATTGGTGAGCAGGTTCATGATCAGCTGCCGCAACTGGGTGGGGTCCGCCTGCACCAACAGCAAAGAATCAGGTTCGTCAATGCGCAGGGTCACCTTTTTTGAGATGGAAACACGCATCATGTGGGCCATTTCATCGATCAGGGCTGCAGGAGGAACCGGTTCCACAACAAACCTGCCTTTGCCGGAGTAGGCAAGCATCTGTTTTGCGAGATCGGCCGCTCGTGTGGCGGCGTGACCGATCTGCTGCACGCACTTATGTGCAGGGTGCAAGGTGGAGAGATCATCCAGCGCCAGGTCGGCATTTCCAAGGATGCCGACGAGGAGGTTATTGAAATCGTGGGCGATACCGCCTGCCAACAAACCGAGCGATTCCAGCTTTTGTGCCTGCATCATCTTTTCCTGCAGGGTTCGCTGCTCTGTGATGTCCTGTAAGGTGCCGATCAAACGAACGGGCTTTCCATCGGCATCCCGCTCCACGGTGCGACCTTTCACCAACGACCAGACGGCATGCCCATCCCTGTGCAGGGCGGGATACTCCAAGTGTATTCCGGGGATCTCCCCACGGAAATGAGCCTGGATGTGTGCTTCCACACTCTCGCGATAATCCGGTTGCACAAGCTGAAGGTACTCTTCCGGTCTTGCTGTTTCCATCGGCGGCTCATATCCCAGCATGGTTACAGCACGATCATTGTATGCGACACGATTAGATTGCACGTCCCAGTCCCAAAGTCCCAACTGACCCGCTTCCAGGGCGAGCTGCAATCTCTCTTCGCTATCACGCAGGGCTTGTTCGGCCACCGCACGTTCTGTGATATCCTCAATCTGAAACAGAAACCCGAAGCACTCATTCCTTTCATCTTTTAACGGTATAAGATTGAAATCAAAATGCTTTACCCCTCTGTGTTCCGTGTCATACTGCACGTTTCCACCGGTTTCGCCGAAATCGAACACATTCTTCATTCGAAGCGGTGTTTTCGTGCGAATCGCTTCTTTCAATTCGTCAGGAGCATTTGGATCCAGAGAGACATCAAATCCGATCGAGTCTTCCGGGTCATGGAGGCCGAACAGCTCCGCCGTGGCGGGATTGGCGAACTGGATGACGCCTTCCGGTGACAACCATTCGAGAGCCAGGGGCGATTGCTCGAACAGGGCACGAAAGCGTGCTTCCTTTTCCCGCAGCTCTTTTTCACGTCGCTTCGTCTCTGTGATATCTCTTGTCACGACGATGAGATGCGAATTCGCTCCCGTTCCTTCATCGTGTGCAAAACTGGAACGACTTTGCACCCATATGT
>WJJA01000503.1 GCA_014729955.1 bacterium | reverse complement strand
GTACCGCCTGGGCCTGGATGCTCTGGGGGATCCTGGTCGTACTTGCCGGCTGGGGTGTGTGGCACCTGTCGATGATTCGTGAACAGCGGCGACGCGAACAACTGGAGGAGCTGGTACGCAAACGCACGGAAGAGCTGGCCGAAGCGCTGGCTCATGAAAGGGAAGCGGAAATCAAGGCGAAACAGATGGAAACCGCCTACCGCATGGCGGCCACTCTCGCCCACGAGTTCAACAATCCGCTCGCAGTAATCATGACGTCTCTCGAAGTGGCGTTGACGAAAAAGGATGGTTCAGAAGACAGAGAACGTCTGCTGAAAAAGATCCCGCCGCAGGTGGAACGCATGACCGGTCTGATTCAGGAAATGCTGAAAATCGAAGATCTACGTGAAATCGACTATGCGTCCGGCATGAAAATCCTCGACCTGCACGGGTCTTCAAAAGACGACTCCACATCCACCCAAACGGATACCGATCAGGACAGCGATTGATTCTCGCAGTCTGACGCCGGCGGCAGCATGCAAGACGCCCTACCGGTCATGCCCCGCCCAGTGTTCCTTTTCTGACTTGCCCTTGGAAAGCACCTTGCGTGGCTTGTCGGCTTCGCGGGCGCGCTTGGATGCGATGTTCATCAGCACATTCTGCCCGTGCATCGTCGCACGATTGCCGCGGTGGGTAACACGTACATAACTGCCGTCCGGCTGCATCACCCAGTGACTGTACCGTGGATTCATGTCCACGTCGAGAATCTTGATCACCTCTTTTTTCAGGGTTTCATCTTCCACCGGGGTGAGGATTTCGACACGATGCTCCAGGTTACGGCGCATCGCATCAGCGGAGCCGATAAAGATTTCCGGATCGCCCGCATTGTGGAACGAATAGATACGCGCATGCTCCAGGAATCGGCCGATGATGCTGACCACACGGATGTTGTCCGACAATCCTTCAACGCCCGGTCGGAGACGGCAGGTGTCGCGCACACTCAGTTCCGATTTCACACCCGCCTGCGAGGCACGGTAGAGCGCACGGGTGATATCCGCATCTTCCAGTGCGTTCATTTTCATCCGGATGCAGGCGGGCTCACCCTTTTCATGATGCCGGATCTCGCGATCGATCTTCGCCAGCAGCTGCGCCTTCATGTTGCTCGGGGCCATCAGCAGCTTTTTGTAGCGACGTGTCGGAGTGTAGCCGCTGGTAAGGAAATTGAACAGTTCGGTGAGATCGTGCGCGACGGCCTCGTCGCAGGTAAGCATGCCGAGATCGGTATACAGACGTGCCGTAATCCCATGGTAGTTGCCGGTCCCGACATGGGCGTAAATTCGGAAGCCGTCAAATTCTTTGCGGATTGCCATGATCATTTTCGCGTGGGTCTTGTACCCGACGACACCGTACGTAACATGCACCCCTACCTCTTCCAGCCGTGACGCCCACTGAATGTTGGCTGCTTCGTCGAAACGCGCCTTCAATTCGATCACCACGGCCACCTGTTTTCCGTTTTGCGCCGCTTCGGTCAAGTACTGGATCACCTTCGATTTACTCGATGTGCGGTACAAGGTCATCTTGATCGCGCGAACGTTTGGATCGCGTGCCGATTCCCGCAGAAAGCGTTCCACCGAATTCGAGAACGATTCATACGGGTGATAGAGCAGAATCGGCCCTTCGCTGTACAACGTGTCGAACAGGTTCTTCGATTCTTTCAGGCGCGGGGGGTCGATCGGATAATGCGGCTTGTATTTCAGCGTCGGCAGGTCCAGTTGTGTCAATTCCATCAGATCCCGTTTGCCGACCATCGCATCGATGGAGAAGATGTCCTCTTCCGTCAGTTCCAGCTCACGAACCAGCATCCGCAGATGTGTCGGATCGATGTCTTTTTCCACCTGCAGTCGAACGATCGGCGCGAAGCGGCGGTCCCGGATTTCCGACTCGATCAATTCGAGAAGGTCGTCCGCGGTCTCCTCGTCTTTTTCCGTGTTCGCGTTTCTCGTGACACGAAACAGTTCGGTGTCGACAATGTTCACACCCGGGAACAGCACATCCAGGTTGTTCAGGATGACATCTTCGACCCGGATGAAACGGTCACCTTCATATAACCTGATCAGGCGAGGCACATCGCTGCCAACCGGCACTTTCACACGGGCGAGCGACAATTCACCGTGATCACGGTGCTGGATGGTAACCAGCAGGTTCAGTGACAAATTGGAAATGAAGGGGAAGGGGTGCGCCGGCCCGACTCCCTGCGGAATGATCAACGGGAAAATATTGTGGGTGAATTCTTCCCGCAGCATGTCTACTTCTTCGGAGCGCAGATCTTTGTATTCCAGGATCATAACTCCGCGACGCTCCAGATCGGCGGCAAGGCGGGTATAGATCGCGGACTTGTCCTCCTCGATTTTTCGGATCATCGTGTAGGCACGGTCGATCTGCTCACGCGGAGGCAGCCCGTCCACACTGGGTTTCATTACGTTCGCCTGGATCAACTGCTTCAGGCCGCCGATACGCTTCATGAAGAACTCGTCCGTGTTGGACGAGACGATAGAGAGGAACTTGATCCGTTCCAGCAGCGGGTTTCTGGGATTCTCCGCCTCGTAGAGAACACGACGATTAAAGTTAAGCCAGGTGTGTTCGCGGTTAAGGAGAACCCGTGGATCGTTCAGGTCGGTTTTGCCTGCGGGATCATACTCGATGGGATCAGCGCCGATGGTGATATGAACAGTCTTTTCCGCAGGATCGCCGTTGTTCTTATTCGCCATGAAGGAAGCCTCGCTCGTGGTGGAAGACCCGGGCCGCGCTTCCGAATCCGTCAGGATTCCTCCTGGTCTCGCAGGAGTTCCGGACGAGCGGCGGCCAGCAGTAACATGTTACGAGGTGCAATTAACCATTTCAACTC
>WJJA01000502.1 GCA_014729955.1 bacterium | reverse complement strand
TCGGTCTGGAGGCTCGTAAGCCGGGTAATGTTGTCGGCTCGGGCGGTAACCTGCTCCATTTCGGTCGAAACTGTCTGGGAGGTATCCACCCCGCCACGGGCTCTTTGGAGGATGCCTGTGGAAAGGTTCCGAATATCGCCCATCAGAGTAGCAGCACGTTCCCTGCGCTCAACCTGCTCTTGTGTCAGAGTGAGCACCTCCTGGGCATCCGAGGCAACACGTGCAATCGCTTCAGCAACCGTCCGGGCACCCTCGGTCTGACGGGCAGTACCTTCTGAGATCCCGGTAATAATTGCGTTGGTTCGACCGACCGCGTCCTGAATCTGGGTAAGTGCCTCACGGCTTGTTGCCGCCAGTCTTTCACCTTCTTCGACCCTTCGGTTCGACTCCTTGATGAGCTCGGCGATCTCGTTGGTGGACTCAGCCGTTCTTTCAGCAAGCTTCCGAACTTCATCGGCAACGACAGCGAATCCCTTGCCGTGCTCGCCTGCCCTGGCGGCCTCAATCGCAGCGTTCAGAGCAAGAAGGTTTGTCTGCTCAGCAATGGAGGAGATGACGACCATGATCTCGTTGATCTGCTCCGAGCTTTCTGCAATGGCCCGCATACCTTGGACCACCTTTTCAACCGCCTCACCACCTTCACGAGCATACCGATCGGCAGAATCAGACTGGTTAGAGGCTTCTTCCGCGCTCTGAGCGACCGTCTCAAATTCCCGAATCGCTTGCTCCATGGTCTGCGCAGCAGCCTGAGCGTCCTCCAGCGTATGCTGTGCACGCACAGAAACCTCGCGGGCCGTATCACCCATCTGGTCCACGATGGTGTTGCCTTCCATTGTGAAGTTATCCTGCTCGCCGGCACTGGTCGCCACACCCTCGATCTCCAGGGCCATCGCATGGAGCGCTTCTGCCGTTGTCGTGGCTGCCTGGTTGGTTTCATTGGCGTTGCTGGAAACTTCCTGAGCGGTCTCACCCATGGCGGCAACTCTCTCAAGCACGTTTCGGGCACGCTCGGCCTGTGCAGTAGCGTTGAGCACAATGTTACCGGTAACCTCGTTCACTCGGGTGGAGGAATCACGCACTCGATCGACTGCGCCGAGGACTGCGGCGAATGCTCCCTGGAGTCTGTCGAGAAGCCCGTTGAAGGACTCCGAGGCCACGCCTGTCTCATCCCGCCCGCCAACGGGTGCCCGGAGCGTAAGGTCAAGCTGATCGCCGACGGTCTGCATTGTTTCTGCAAGTGCTGCAATCGGTCGTGCAACTCCGCGTGCCGCGATAAGCCCAATAATGACAGCCACTAACGTAACGATTCCGAAAAGGATTATCATGTTTCGTGCGATCCTTGGAGCGTTGACGATCCACTCACTTCTGTCGGAAGACCCGATTGCTGTCCATCCGAGGCCGGGGAAGTTTTTGTAAGCTTTCATGTACGTAATACCATTCAGCTTAATTTCTTGTTCCCCGTTAGGTTTCGTGAACGAACGGCGGTAAGTCGGCTTCTTGTCTTTCAACGCGGCTTCAAGTGTGGGACGATTGATTTGGGTAAGTGTTTTTCCGTAAAATTCCCGATCCTCGGCCACGATCACCTGGTATTTGTTATTAATGATGTACGCCAAGCCGGTTTTCGCGAATTCAACCGCGTGCACCACGTCTTCAAGACTTTGCCACTTGAGAAACGTCATGAGGGCACCGATCGGCTTTTCACCAACCTTTACCGGAAACGCCATCGTCATGGTCCAGGCGCCCTCTTGGCTGCCTTTCAGCGACTTTTTGGCCTTAGCTCCCGGGCTTTCGGTCTGAATGGCCTTCTCTCTATGAAAGTCCCTGAATGCAACCGATTCTTTCCCGGCGATGGCCTTTTGAAAGACCGGGTTCTCTTTAAAACTGGTGCCCACTAATCCGGGATAGCTTGAGACAACGCAACGGCCGTCTTTGTCTACCAGGAGAAGCATCTCGTACGACCCGTAATACCGGACGAACTCCTGTAGGGTGTCGGTAGCATCCTCCCGGACTTCGGCGACTTCCAGCGCCTCTTTGATGATTCGAAGCTGCGACCATGATTGACCGTCGGCAATACGCTCATTCATGAACACGTTCACCGCGTTGGCAATCGATTCTGCCGCAACTTTCATAATTTCCACGGCGTCCTCGGTTTCCAGCTGATAGAGCTGCCGGTACGACGCGTAACTGGCAATGATGCCCGGAACAATAGCGACCAGAGCGAAATAGAAAATCATCCTGGTCATAATTGTCCGGCGAAACTGAAACCTTTGCAGGAATCTCATGGCTGTTCCTCCCGGAAAGTGTGTTTATGGTAACATCTTCTGATGATTTAAATTCTCTCTCTTACCCCGCACTTTGTTACGCTGTGAGGGGACATTCAGGTTTCTGGTCTGTCACCGGCCCGGATCGCACATGATGCCGGGATCCCGGGGCCCGTGCATATCGTCCTGCCGCTCGCCTGCGGCGGATGCAACTTCACTGCGTCTATCGGCCGGGGGGCCGCTGATGAGCATTACCTTCCTTGGCGCATGTCCCGGACGGCTTGTCCGAAACGCCTTCCGTATCAGAAAGAGGGTCTGCTTTCCGGAGCCAGCATAGCCACTTGCTCCAAGACACCCTTTTCCTCAATGGAGAGGATTTTCCGAAAATCCAGCACGATCAGAATGCTGTTCTCCAGGTGCACCACACCGCTGATGTACTGGCTCTGCACGCCGGCAACGATGATATCCGGCGGCGGAAACACCCGAGAGGCCGGGACACTGAGCACCTTTGAGACTGAATCGACGATGAAGCCGGTAATATTTTCGTCGACGTCAACCACCAGGATCCGTGTACCGGCGCCCAACGGCTGAGCTGTCTGCCCGCCTCGGAGGCGTAACCGTTTCCGTAAATCCAGCACCGGGATGATGTTCCCGCGAAGGTTGATGACTCCTTCGACGAAATCCGGAGCATTCGGGATCTCGGTGACGTCTGACATCATGATGATTTCCTGCACCATCAAAATCTCGACGCCGAATTGCTCGGTACCGATATTAAAACTGATCATCTGTACCGTTTGCTCGGCTTCCGGT
>WJJA01000501.1 GCA_014729955.1 bacterium | reverse complement strand
GAGACGGTGGTTCGAGAGAGGCCGAGTTGTTCGGCCAGTTCTTTCATGGTGATATTCATACTTGCTAACCTACGTTAGTTACAAGATACAACACCGCCGCGCCGAGCGCAACGCCCGGTGCGGATTGTGATGAGTGGTGATGTCAGACCGAGCACGGTCGCAATACAATAGGTACCCGAACTGTCCCTGGTCATGCTTGCTCGGGCACGGGCAATCCACCATGTGCCGCGGCCATCCCTTTTGATCTCGGATCTCGGATTTCGGATTGCGCTACGGCGCGCTGGTGTAGTTCGTGGGCTTGACCGAGGTACCGCGCCTGCCCCCAGTCTCTGGTGTGCCACGACCATCCCTGGTCGTGCTGCTCGCGAGCGGTCGTCGCCACGTGAGATCGCCGGAAAATCAACCGCAGGACGAGATCGTATTGTCTATGCTGTCGGTCCTGATGCGGTGACCGCTGCAGCTGACACCATCTGTCGTCGTAGGGCGCCGAACGCCCCTCAGCCGAATGGTGGAGCAGTGCGCTACTGCGCGTGCCGCCCGGCGGCGCGGGTTCGGTACGCATCTTGCTGTCTTATCAGGTGGAGCCGCCGTGGTAGCGCCGCGTGTGGTGGTCGGTTCACCAGGGACAGAAGTCAGCCAAAAGGCTTCCGGTCTGCCGGCCGATGCGTGGCCGGAGACACGTGGGAAACGCCCGCACGGGGCCAGGGCTTGACACGACATGGACCATGAGAGCATTTTATGGGTGAATAGGGCCGGCACCGGTCGGCACTACTGCATGTCGTGAACCCGCAGGGTCAACGCGTTACGCGTAGACAATCCAATCCCTGTTTTTCCATAAGCGGTACCCAGAGAGATTGACAATGTCCAGGCCGGACCGCTTGTCCGTGTGCCTACCCTTACTCCCGGTACGTCCGGCGCTGTGTGGTCGCCGTGAGAATGGCTGCTGATGTGCGCTGCCGGCGGGGCTGACACCGTTGCCCAACGCCGCGGACTGAAAACCTGACAAAAGTACCATGCCTACCATTATCGCAGAAATCTCCACTCCCGACCGGGGCTTCATGGGAAACCCATGCCCACCAGCGGCTTCTGCCCGAAGTTGCTACCGGTCGATTCCGTTTCACTTCTAGAGGAGTCTTGATGAACGTAGCTGAGTTGAAAGTCAAATCGATGGTCGAGCTGAACGAGATCGCCTCGGATCTCAGTATCGGTGAGTCCCGCAACATGAGCCGCCAGGAGCTGGTGTTCAAGATCCTGCAGCAGCAGGCGGCGCAGAACGGGCAGATGTTTGCCGAGGGTGTGCTGGAAATCATGCCCGACGGCTTCGGGTTTCTCCGTTCGCCATCCAACAGCTATCTGAGTGGTCCCGACGACATCTACGTCTCGCCATCACAGATAAAGCGTTTCTACCTGCGCACCGGCGACACCGTCTCGGGCCAGGTGCGTCCGCCGAAAGATTCCGAGCGCTACTTCGCGCTCCTGCGGGTCGAAATGGTCAATTTCGAAGACCCCGAGGTCTGCAAGCGCAAGATAACGTTCGATGAGCTCACGCCGCTGTTTCCCGAAGAGCGTTTCAACCTGGAGCATGATGCCAAGGATGTCTCCACCAGGATTATGAACCTGCTCACGCCTATCGGAAAGGGGCAGCGGGGCCTGATCGTGGCGCCGCCGCGTACCGGAAAGACAGTCCTGCTCAAGAGCATCGCCAACGCTATCCTCAAAAACCATGAGAACGTATTCCTGATTGTGCTGCTCATCGATGAGCGCCCTGAAGAAGTCACCGACATGCAGCGCTCGGTCAACGGGGAAATCATCAGCTCCACCTTCGACGAGCCGGCGGAACGCCACGTGGTCGTGGCGGAGATGGCTATCGAACGGGCGAAGCGTCTGGTTGAGCACAACAAGGATGTCGTTATTCTGCTCGACAGTATCACCCGCCTGGCCCGCGCCCACAACACGGTTGCGCCGCATTCGGGACGTATCCTCTCCGGTGGTGTCGATTCACAGGCCCTGTACAAGCCGAAACGTTTCTTCGGCGCCGCACGCAACATCGACAGCGGCGGAAGCCTTACGATTATCGCCACCGCGCTCATCGAAACCGGCAGCCGCATGGATGAGGTCATTTTCGAGGAGTTCAAGGGGACGGGCAACATGGAGCTCGTGCTCGACCGCAAAATTGCCGACCGCCGCATCTGGCCCGCGATCGATATCATGCGTTCCGGAACCCGCAAGGAAGAGCTGCTGCTGAGCAAGGAAGAGCTCAACCACATGTGGGTGCTGCGCAAATTCCTGGCGACGATGACGCCGGTGGAGATGATGGAGTTCCTCTCCGATAAGATGAGCGGGACAAAAACCAACAAAGAGTTCCTCGAGATGATGAAAAAGTAAGAGTCTCTCACATGATGACGGAAGGGGTTAATCGCCCTCCGACAGGCTCAGGATGCCGGCGTGTAGAGAGGCTTTCTGAATGGTGCTCCCAGGGCATCACGACCATGCCTGTCCCATCAGGTGAGAAGCTCTGACGGTTATCGTCGGGCGATGCTGTTCAGTGCGCTTCGTGCCCCCGGGTAGAACATGCAGATAGCCCACGGTGCGTGCGTTGCGGCTGAAGCATCTGCCTGAGGAACGCCCGCCGTCTCGTAGCCAGCCACAAAAATCGAGCTTAGACACTCACGAGGGCCATACCCGACTAGTATCTTCTTCGTGTTCTGCCGTATCCGCCATGACGGGCTCGGGCCGGTCTTTGAGCCGGGGCGGAGTCCGGACGCGAAAGGGTATGCCTGTGAACGTGGCAGTGTTGGGCACGGGAAACATGGGATCGGCGTTTGTCCGCGGGCTTCTGAAACGGTATGGCGCAGATGTGACGGTCCTGGCGTGGGACCAGCGCAAGGATGCCCACCGGTACCTGCCGTCCGAAGTGAAGTGGTGCGCGCCGAAGGAGTGGTTCGAGGGTGACACCGTCCCTCGGGTCGTTGTCGTTGCGGTCAAACCCCAGGACATGGCAAGCGCCCTGCAGCCCCTGGCGGCGCTTCACGCCGGGAAGGCCGAAGTCCTCTGGTGTTCGATTGCGGCGGGCGTCACGATCGCCGCACTCGGGCAGCTGCTGGGAGACTCCCGGCATATCTGTCGAGTAATGCCCAATACCCCCGCGCTTATCGGTGAGGGAGTCAGCGCCTATGCGCTGAACGATGCCTGTACCGACGATGATGCTTCGGTGGCCGAGCATGTGCTCGGTGCATGCGGTGAGGTCGTGCGCGTGCAGGAGAAGCTCATGGATGCGGTCACCGGACTGTCCGGCAGCGGTCCGGCCTACGTGTACCTGTTTATCGAAGCGCTCATCGAAGGCGGTGTGTCCGCCGGATTGCCATACGATACGGCACGGCGGCTGGCTGTGCAGACTGTGCGCGGGGCGGCCGGTATGGTCGAACAGACCGGCGAGGCGCCATCGGTGCTCAAATCGGCGGTTATGTCTCCCGGCGGCACGACCGTGCGCGGGTTGATGGCGCTGGAGGAGCACCGGGTGAAATATGCGATCATTCGTGCGGTAGCCGACGCCACGCGGCGCGCACGCGAGCTTGGATCCTAAGTCGAGAGGGGCACGATGCGAAGGACGTTTGTTGGGTTTGCAGTGGTGGTAGGACTGAGCGTGTGTGGAACACGAACGATGGCGGCCGACAGCGGTGCGTTGATCAAGCCGGGAGAGAAAGCGCCGACATTCTCACTGCCGGCACTCGGCGGCTCACGCGAAGTGCTCAGGGTGTGGTGTGGCGATACGCTGCTCAAGCCGTATGCCAACGACGTCAAACACACGGTCATTGTCAACTTCTGGGCCACGTACTGCAAACCGTGCCAGAAAGAGATTCCGCAGATAGGGGCCTTCCTCAAGAAACACGAAGGTGAGCCGGTCAAGGCGTTCTTTGTCAGTATCGACAAGGAAGGGGTCGACAAGGTCGGACCTTTCGTGAAAGACAAGGGATACGATGTGACGGTGCTGCTCGACACCTATGCCCGGACCGCCAAGCGCTACGGCGTCAAATCGGTGCCTGCGCTTTTTGTCATCGCGCCCGACGGCTCGGTATTCTATTCGGCTTCCGGGTACGACGAGTCCACGAACCTCACGGAGAAGCTCGAGGGCATCTACGCGGCAATCAAGGCCGGTGAAGCACCGGCGTCGGGCGAAGTCGAGGTTGCGGGCGATCAGGTGGCGGTGGAGGAGTCATCAGACAGCGCCCCGCCGGCGGCGGCCGAGCTCACTCCGAAGGAGCGGTGGCAGGCGGTGATACGGGTCGAATGTGGTGAGAAGCCCGCGGATGTTGCCGAAGACATGGGGATCGACATAACCGATCTGCGGACCTGGTCCAAGCAGCTGAAGCAGGCGGCGGTGAAGCTCTGGGCTGAGTGAACGCAGTGAGTCGCCCCGGATGGCAAAGGGGTGGAGTCGATTCCGGCGAAGCCTGGAGGGGGGCAGCACCCGTCTGTGCCGCCCGCGGTGAGGGGGCGGACGGAGCCTTCTGTTGGCCTGGCAGCGGCCGGGTCAGGTTGCCTGCAGCGGTGGCGTGAAAGGTTCGGCCGGCGGCTGCTGGAAATGCGATGGGCTGACAGGCAATTCCTGTTGGCTCTGCTCATCTGACCTGACACCTTGCCGGTAGGCCGTATCCACGCGTTTGCGCAACTCCCGCGATGCCTCGAAGATCGGCTTGTAGCCTTCCTCGACCTGAATGTACTCGTTAGTACGGGGATTGCGGGCGGTGCGTGCCTTCTTCCGCTTGATCTTGAACCTGCCGAAGCCACGGATTTCGATGTTGTTGCCCGCTTTGAGCGCGGTTGCCATCGCCTCGAGGAAACTCTCAACGACGATCTTCGTGTCGACCTGAGTCAGACCGGTACGGCCGGCGATCTCTTCGACCAAGTCTTTCTTTGTGACATTACCCATACGTGAACTCTCCAGTGATCGGGCTGCATGATGGCACGCGGTGCGGCAGGGCCGCGAAACACGATCAAATAGTAGAATACAATTCTTCTCGCTGTAAATCAAGTGTTTTCTTGCAGATCCGTTGCAGAGCGGGTGAACGGGATGAGTGGCTGCGGTGCCTGTCCCGGTGCTCGGGGAGGGCTCGTTACCGTGCGTGTGTCAGTCTGCGGCCGGATATGAGCATCCCTGGACATACCGAAATTTCGCCTCACATTCCCCTTGACATCCGGCCGCAAATCGTGTAATTTTCCGTGTCCGCACTGTTGGCACTCGATTGGTGCGAGTGCTAACAAGAGGGTTGCGAGTGCAAAATCAATGAGTTACACCAACTCAACAGGAGGAGTTGTATGAATGTGAAGCCTTTGGCGGACCGGGTAGTGGTCAAACCCCTCGAGGCCGAGGAAAAGACCGCCGGCGGGATCATTATCCCTGACAATGCCAAGGAAAAGCCCCAGAAGGGCGAAATCGTTGCCGTTGGTCCCGGCAAAGCCGCGGACAGTGGCGAAAAGATCGCCATGGAGCTCAAGGTCGGCGACAAGGTGCTCTACGGCAAGTATTCCGGCACCGAGGTGACTGTCGACGGCGGTGATTACCTCATCATGCGTGAGAGTGACGTTCTCGCTGTCATCTAGACGCTGTGGTCGCAGGACGGTGGGTTTGTCCTGTCAGTGACGTTATGTCCTGGATGAAAGCGGTGATTCGAAACTGAGCAGTAGAAAACGAGAGGAGCGTGTATGGCTGCTAAGCAGATTGCCTACGATGCATCGGCGCGGGAAAAGCTCCTGCGCGGTGTCGATTCCCTGGCCAATGCCGTCAAGGTAACCCTTGGCCCCAAAGGTCGCAATGTTGTCCTCGATAAGAGCTTTGGCTCGCCCAATGTCACCAAGGACGGTGTCACGGTGGCCAAGGAAGTCGAGGTGGAAGACAAGTTTGAGAACATGGGCGCCCAGATGCTCAAGGAAGTGGCATCGAAGACCTCTGATGTCGCCGGTGACGGTACCACGACGGCAACGGTTCTCGCGCAGGTCATCGCGCATGAGGGCATCAAGAATGTGACCGCCGGTGCCGACCCGATGGGGCTGAAGCGGGGCATCGACAAGGCTGTCAGGGCGATCGTGGCCCAGCTCGAGAAGGACTCCAAGCCGATCGCCGGCAAAACCGAAATTGCCCAGGTGGGTGCCATTTCGGCCAACAACGACCAGGAAATCGGTGAGCTTATCTCCGATGCCATGGAGAAAGTCGGCAAAGACGGTGTCATTACGGTCGAGGAAGCCAAATCGATGGACACCACGCTCGAGGTGGTCGAGGGTATGCAGTTCGACCG
>WJJA01000066.1 GCA_014729955.1 bacterium | reverse complement strand
GATTCCGGATGGTACTGAACGCTCATGACCATTTCTTTCTCACTGACAACCCCCTCGCAGGTATGATCGTTGAGGTTGAGATGCGTCATCTCGATCCCCTTGCCGGTCAGGCTGTCGATGTCGATACAGTAGCCGTGGTTCTGCGAGGTTATCTCGATCCTGTCCGATCGCAGGTCCTTGACCGGGTGGTTCGCTCCCCGGTGCCCGAACTTCAGTTTGTAGCTGGCGCCTCCCAGGGCAAGACACAGCAGCTGGTGCCCCAGGCAAATCCCGAAGATCGGAAGCTTTCCCCGCAGAGCCCGTATCGTATCGACGGCATACCCTACCGCAGCCGGATCGCCGGGACCGTTTGACAGGAACAATCCATCCGGCTTGTACGAGAGAATCGTTTCGGCAGGCGCATTTGCCGGGACCACCGTCACATCGAATCCCTCCACGTGCAGCAGGCGTAGAATGTTGAACTTCACCCCGAAGTCCATGGCAACGACATGGGGCCGGTCCGCATCTCTTCCGAGCTGTGTCGAAACGCCACGGCCGTCCCAGCGGTACGCGTTGCCGCAGGTGACGCGACTGACCGCATCGTAGCCGTCGAACCCCTGCCATGAGCGCGCCTTTTCGACCAGATCGCCCGTGCAGGCCTCTTCGGAGTAAACGACGGCTTTCATGGCGCCCCGGGCGCGAATATGCCTGGTAAGGGCCCGCGTATCGATCCCCTCGACCGCGACAACCCCGTTTTCACGCAGGTACTGCTCGACACTCATCGATGAGGTGAAATTCGAGGGATGACGGCAGACTTCACGCACGACGAACCCGGCGACCTGAATTCGCTCGGATTCCCTGTCGGTGTCGTTGATGCCGTAGTTGCCGATCTGGGGATAGGTCATGGTGACAATCTGGCGATGGTACGACGGGTCGGTGAGCACCTCCTGGTATCCACACATTGCCGTGTTGAACACCACCTCGCCCACGCTCTCTCCCGCTGCACCGAAGGAAGCTCCCTTGAAAAGGGTTCCATCTTCCAGCGCGAGCCATGCTCCGGGGCGTTTACGTTTCATATACTCCCTCTCTATTCTGGTACTACTGGTTCCCGAGTACGTTTTCCCGGAGCGCCACATTTGCGGCACTCACTTCCGCCTTCATCTCCTGTTTGAATGACTGCAGTTTCTGCGACAGTGCTTCATCGCTCAGTGCCAGCATCTGCACCGCCAGAACGGCTGCGTTCTTTGCGCCGGCCTTGCCGACCGCGACGGTGGCTACGGGCACACCGCCCGGCATCTGCACGATCGAAAGGAGGGCATCAAGGCCGCTCAGGGCGGCCGCCTGCAGCGGAACACCGATAACCGGCAGTGTCGTCATCGACGCGAGAACGCCCGGCAGGTGCGCCGCCATGCCCGCACCGGCGATTACCACCTTGAAGCCTCTCTCCTCCAATGTCCGGGCATGCTCCGCGGTACTCTCGGGGCACCGATGCGCGGAAGAGATCATCACTTCATAGCCGACACAGAATTTGTCGAGCGTGTCACACGCCGCTTTCATGGTGTCATAGTCAGACTTGCTTCCCATTACTATGGATACGAGGGGCTTGCTCATGTCGTCCGTCCTTTCTTGATGATGTAACATGCTCATGCTACTGTATCACCGTCTGTGCTGCACGCATCAGCCGGTCGTTAATTGCTCGTCCCAGGCCGGTATCCGGCACCCGCGTAGCCACAATCATATCCACCCCGGAGGCGTCGAGGCGTTTTAGCGCCGAAAAGAGGTTGCAGGCGGCCTCCGAGAGATCTCCCGACCGGGATAGCGTTTCCACGCGGGCGAAGGCGCTCTCGATGGGCGATGTGCGAAAGGTAAGCAATCCGGTCCGCTTCTCAGGCGACGGGGGCCGGATGGTATCGACGAGGACGAGCGGCGTTCGGGGCGCGTAATGCCTGCTGGAACGTCCGGGAGCAGCGTGTTTGAGCTCATTGCGTTCGGGGATTCGCACCTCACCGATGCATCGTTCGATATCCTCCAGAGCGATGCCGCCGGGGCGCAGCAGGACCGGCGGCGAATCCATGCAGGAGACAATTGTCGATTCGACTCCGACCTCGCATGGTCCGCCATCGACAATGAAATCAACCATCTCGCCCAGGTCGGCCCGCACGTGCTCGGCACATGTCGGGCTGATACTGCCGAAGGAGTTGGCGCTGGGTGCGGAGACTGGCGTTTTCGCAGCCCCGATCAGCTCTCGCGCGATTTGGTTGCCCGGCATGCGTACACCAACGCCCGGCAGCCCCGCGGTAACGAGATCGGATATGTTGCGGTTCTTTTGCACAATGACGGTCAGCGGGCCGGGCCAGAATGCCTCGATCAGCCGCCTGGCGACATCCGGTACGTCGGCCGCAACCTGATCCAGCTGATCCATGGAGGCGATATGCACTATCAGCGGATCGAAGCGCGGGCGCTTCTTGACAGCAAAGATGCGGGCGACGGCGCCCTGGTTGAAGGCGTCTGCGCCCAGGCCATACACGGTTTCCGTGGGAAATGCCACCAGACCGCCGGAGCTGATTATCCGTGCTGCATGCGCAACTGCATCCATCAGGGTTTCTCCGAAGTCCCGTCCGGTGTCTCGACCTCTTGGAACGAGTATCCTTCGGTATTGTATCTCATCTTGCATCCTTTCCTCCACACCCACGGATATCTTCGCACGAAGCTCAAAAAAAGGGCCGATAACATCTGTACCCCGTACGGGCAAGAGGCTACCAGCCGGTATCCCGCCATGCCGTCCACACCATTCCATGGGACTGCACAGCGGCACACTATCACCAGGTTCGTGCTTAAAAAAAACAGGCCGTTAGTGTGGAATGCGACTTCCTCACTAACGGCCTATCCGAGAACTCGGCGCAGCACGTGCGCCACTTTCCCCAACCTGCCTGTCTACGCCTATCGATCAGGCCAAATATACTTTCCGCGGATACATGCTTGCGTTGCGCAGAACCGCCCTGTAATAGCGGCCGCGGTGAAGCCACCGGGTACCTGAGCTGGCGGTGGACGCGCTCGCTACGCGTTGTCCCTGCAATCCGGAAAACGTATTTTCATCGAGACTATAATCACAAAATTCCTGGAACATGGCTATGGCACCAAACTCAATTGGCACGCTTTTCCGCGTTACCACCTTCGGCGAAAGCCACGGCCCCGCGATCGGAGTGGTGGTCGATGGTGTTCCTCCCTATTTGGAGCTGGGCGAGGAGGACATTCAGAAAGAACTGGATCGCCGGCGCCCGGGACAAAGCTCCGTATCGACGCCCCGTAAGGAAAGCGACACGGTGGAAATAGTCTCAGGGGTATTCAAAGGCCGCACGATGGGTACGCCCGTCGCGATGATTATCCGTAACCGCAACCACGACTCCTCGGCATACGATGCGATAAAGCACAAATACCGCCCTGGTCATGCGGACTTCGGCTACACGGCAAAGTATGGCGTGCGTGACTGGCGAGGGTCGGGCCGAGCGTCCGGGCGTGAGACAGCTACCCGTGTGGCCGCAGGGGCGGTGGCCAGGAAACTGCTTTCCTCTCAGAACATCACGGTCGTTGGTTTCGCGAGGGCCATAGCGGGAATTCACGCGCAGTCCGTCGACTACTCTGTCATCGAACAGAACATTGTCCGAACTGCCGATGCCGCGGCCGCGGATGCGATGATCCAGAAGATAGAAGAAGCACAAGCCAGTGGCGATTCGGTTGGGGGGATCATCGAGACACACGTCAAAGGGTGTCCGGCGGGATTGGGGGACCCGGTCTTTGACAAGCTCCAAGCCACTCTTGCCCATGCGGTTCTGTCGGTTGGCGCTGTCAAAGGAGTTGAATTTGGCGCTGGTTTCGGCTGCAGCGGCATGCGCGGCAGTGAATACAACGATGAGTTCACGGTGGAGCAAGGGCGCGTACGCACAAAGACGAATGCGTGTGGCGGTATTCTCGGCGGTATCTCTACCGGTGAAGACATCGTTATTCGCGCTGCAGTTCGAGCACCGGCCTCAATCGCACTGAAGCAGAACACCGTAACGGTCGACAACACGCCCGATACCATTCAGACCTTTGGTCGCCATGACCCGTGTGTCGTGCCCCGCGCGATACCGGTCGTTGAGGCGATGGTGGCAATTGTCCTTGCAGATGCGCTGCTGCAGCACAATGCCTACGAGAGGTTTCGCTGCAGCCAACAGCAGCTGCGGGATTTCATCGAATCCGACCAGTGATGGCTTAGAGCGCCTTTCAGAATGACGCGGGGGCTCGCGCCAAAGGCTGCGTCGCCCTTCGACGAGCTCAGAGTGACGGTAAGTAGCACGGCTTTCTGAAATGCGCTTTCAGGAACTCGTAACGTAATGAGTTGGCGACGGATAAAGATTCGTCACCCTTCGACCGGGCGCCGTCCTGTCCTGAGCTCGACGAAGGGGGGGCTCAGGGTGACGTGTTCGGGTGCAACGGCTACAAGAACCATCCTGCCATCATTATGTCACGGGCTTCAAGAGCCTTCATCCAGCACTACCTGCCCGCCTCCCCTGCAAGCATGTGCATGAGAAGCCGGGCGACCTCGTGGGCGGGGAGCTCCCCTGCTTCCAGGACCAGTTCGGCTATGCACCGATATGCCTCGTCACGTTTGCGCCAGATACGAGTCAGTGCTTCCAGAGTAGGCTCATCTTCGAGGAACGGCGGCATGCGCGTCTGCTCGTAGCGCGCGAGCAGCACGTGGGGAGGCGTTTTGATATAGCACACGGTCCCTATCTCCTTGAGCAACTTTCGGTTCATGCTGTCGACAGGGGCCCCGCCGCCGGTGGCGAGCACGATGTTGCTGTCATGCCTGTGATGCTGCAACGCGCGCTGTTCAACCTTCCTGAATGAAGCTGCACCATACTGGGCGTAGTAATCGGCACACGTGCAGTTCCGACCAAGTTCTCTGTTGATTTCGCGCTCGACGGTTTCATCAAGGTCCACAAACCTTTTGTGGAGGGATTGGGCGACAACTCTCCCCGCCGTGGTCTTGCCACACGACTTGAAACCGATAAGAACTACATTGGAGTGGTGTGTCATTGCCGTTAGTCTATCGTTCTCTATCCCCGAGTGCGTCCTGTTCACGCCTCGCAGACAGGCCGCCCCGCCAAGGCCGGTCCGGGTTTGTGGGATACGTCCTACTCATCCACCCAGGCTCAGCGAACATACAGGTTCTTCCTGTCGGCTTCTGAGTAGACGGCAATCGTCCGGATTCCCAGCTCCCGGCAAGCACGGATGACACGAGCGGCTGTTTCGCCT
>WJJA01000002.1 GCA_014729955.1 bacterium | reverse complement strand
CCTGGTGCGAGGTTGTTTCCGTGCGGGAAAAAACCGCATTCCGGCAGCGGTATGAGGTCGGTGTGCCGCGCGGCGGGGTGGAAAAGGTCGGCAAGGTGAAGAAGCAAAGCGGGACGATGACACGGTTCCGTCCGGACGGCAACATCTTCACCACTCACCATTTCAATTACGATACCGTGGCGGATCGTCTTCGCGAACTGGCGTTTTTGAACAAGGGTCTCAGGATTGTCCTGCGTGATCAGCGCGCGATCGAAAAGGAAGCGTGGAGCGAAGAGATCTTTCTCTTCAAGGGCGGTCTGTTACAGTTTGTTCGATTCCTCGATGAAAACCGCACTCCCGTGATTCCCAAACCGGTCTATTTTGAAAAGGAACGCGATGGTGTGCCTGTCGAAATCGCGTTTCAATTCAATGATTCCTACACGGACAATATTCACACCTACGTGAATAACATCAATACGATTGAAGGCGGAACGCACCTGGTCGGCTTCAAAACCGCCCTGACACGTACCCTGAACAGCTATGCAGCAAAGGCCAAACTGTTCAAAAAGGAGGGATTTACTCTTTCGGGTGATGATTGCCGCGAGGGCTTGACCGCGGTCATTAGCGTGAAGGTCGCGGAACCGCAGTTTGAAGGCCAGACGAAAACCAAGCTGGGTAACAGCGAAGTCAAGGGGATAGTCGAGACTATCGTCGGCGAGAGTCTTTCTGAATACCTGGAAGAAAACCCGTCGGTGGGTAAGCGAATTATCGACAAGGCGATGGCGGCGTACCGCGCCCGCGAGGCGGCGCGCAAAGCAAAAGAGCTGACCCGTCGCAAGGGCATTCTGGAATCGGGCGGCTTGCCGGGGAAACTGGCGGATTGCAGCACAAAAGACCCGGATGTGAGCGAATTGTACATCGTGGAGGGTGACTCGGCGGGCGGCAGCGCGAAGCAGGGGCGTGATCGACGGTTCCAGGCGATTCTGCCGTTACGCGGTAAAATCCTGAACGTGGAAAAAGCTCGTCTCGACAAGATCCTGAACAACGAGGAAATTCGCACGATCATTTCCGCCATCGGTACGGGCATCGGCGGCAACGACTCGGACGACGAAGAGCGCGACCTCTTTTCCGGGGAAACAAACGGTAACGGCGCAGGCAACGGGAGCGGCGGCTTCGACCTTGCCAAGCGCCGGTACGGCAAGATCATTATCATGACAGACGCTGACGTGGACGGCGCTCACATTCGCACGCTGCTGTTGACCTTCTTCTTCCGGTATATGCGTCCGCTCGTAGAGCAGGGCTATGTGTTCATTGCGCAGCCGCCTCTGTATCGTCTCAAAAAAGGCAGCAAAGAGATCTACGCGTATGATGAAGCTGAGCGTGAGAGGCGGATGAAAGAAATGGGCAGCGGGAAAATCTCTTACCAGCGCTACAAAGGCCTTGGTGAGATGAACCCGGATCAGCTCTGGTCGACCACCATGGATCCGGAGCGTCGGACTACGATCAGGGTTACAATCGAAGACGCCGCAAACGCAGATCGGATTTTCTCAACCCTGATGGGTGATTCGGTCGAGCCGAGGAAGCACTTCATTGAAAGGAACGCCAAATACGTGCGAAACCTGGATGTATAAGGGTTTCGTCAGGGCTTTATGAGCCCCGCATGAAGCTTCTTGTTGATACACACACAACAGATGTCGCAATCCCGGTCTACTCGGGCCGACGTTTCTTGGTGCGAACATAAAGCTTATGCATTACTTGCTGTTAATAAATGCTTTACCATTGGAGACGCGAAAAAAAAGCTTTTTTGCGAAGCGGGTATTGACATCAGGTATTCCAATGAATAGTTTGCCGTCGTCACAAGCAAGAAGGGGTAGAAATGGAAGAGCGTCAGGCAGCGGAAGAACAGAGTAATTCGGTGATCGAAACCTGGGAACCACCGGAAATCATTGAACGCGGTGTCATTGAAGCAAGGCTGTTCAGCGATGAACCTGACCCGTGGGGCGGTCCATAATCCCAAGGCTGTTGAGCGACTTTTTGAGATACGGCATGCGTTCTGGTTGCCGGTGCGGGGCAGCTCGATGGAGCCGGGGCTGCGCACGGGTGACCATGTCTTGATAGATCCCGCCGAGAAGATCCCTCTATTTCCCAAAGCATTAGGAACTGTCGTTCTGCTGGTAAACCCTGAAAAATCTGTCGCTGTCGTCCATCGAATTGTGGGTAGCAACGGTGCTGTCTATTTTGAGAGAGGTGATGCCCGGAACGATGTGAGACCGCTGAAGCCGGAATGGATTGTGGGTACCGTTACCCATATCAAGCGAAATGGAAGGGTCCGACGCCTGAAGAAACCGGTCGGATGGACATTGCGATCATGGTTGAAGCGTCTCGGGCTGTAGAAGCCGATCGCCTGTTTCGCACGGCGTGCACACTGCTGATCGGCCGTCGTGTTGATATTACCCCTCCCGAGCTACACGCACTCCTTTCACTGCTACGTCATCACGATTTATTTGCGTACGCGGTTTGGGCTGTTGAACACCACAAAAACCTTCCTCCATCGCTGCAGGATGTAGTCCTACGCAAGGGTCGCCGCGCCGTCCTTGCCGCAAGGGCAGGATACCGGCTGATGGAAGAGACTCTTTCAGACGTAGTGGATGTGCTACAGGATCTGGATCCACTTTTGTTCAAGGGACTTGCGGCAGCGACCGTATATCCGGAACCCTGGCTTCGCCATCCCGGCGATCTGGATATCTCAGTCCCCCTGTCAGCATTTGACGAAGCCGCCCGGTGTTTATTGCAAGCCGGGTGGCAGGAGCAGGAAACCGTCCACCGGTTTTGCACGGTGGAAACGGCGCAACGGTACGGTTTCGCGAGGGTGTTTCGGCACCCGGAACGACCGGCGATCGTGGATCTTCACCGTTACATCGTAGACCGTACGGAACCGTTTCCCATCGTCGGTGCAGAATTCCATGCCGCTTCGCTGCCGGGAACTCGGTACGGGTTGCCGAAAGGACTGCGTGTACCGTCTCACCCCCACCACCTGGCAATCTTGTGCCTCCACATGCTTCGGCACGGATACTTTCGCATGCAATGGCTCTTCGATGTCTACCATTACCTGCAACAACACCGCGAAGTCATACATGATGGTGCTTTCATCGACTTCTGTGTACGACACCGAATCTTTCGTGCGGTGCAGGTGGCGCTTCTTGTCGTAGATCGGTTTTTGCCGTTGCAGGACCACCCTTTCCGTCGTTTCCGGCCGGATTATGCAACATTGCGTGCAGTAGAACGGCGCGATGCGTGCTCACTGGCGGGAGCTCAGTCCCCTCACGGCCGCCGGCGTCGCATTTCCGGCATGATCGATCTTATGGACAGTGGAAGAGACGCGTCTTGCTACGGCGTTCGTGTCGCTTTTCCTGACCCCTCCCTCTTGCAGCGAGAAGACGGCAGCCGGATATCAGTGTCGGGGTATGCTGTCAATCGTATCATGGTGTTCCTGGAGCAGATTCGCTCTTTGTTTTCCCGATAATTGAGGAAGACAATGTCGAGATTTGGTTGTTCGAACCCTTATATTCTTTTGAATATCCCTGTTGCCGACCTTGGATTTTTCGTATTTTCCGCAGCATGAGGGAGAAGATGAGAACCATACCGCGTCCCGCGAAAGGCATTGTAACCCAGGAAGTTGCCGAAGGCCTGCTGCTTTTACGCGATTCCGGCGATTACCTGGTGATCAATCGTACCGGTGCGTTCTTGTGGAATCGTCTGGAAGAGGCACACTCACTGGACGAATTGGCCTCAGCTCTCGCGGAGCTTCCTCATGCCCCGAAGAAGACGGAATGTCGCTCCTATGCGCAAAGGTTTATCTCCCGTTTACAGGATGCAGGCTTCTTAATGGAGAAAAAATCTTGATTGTTCGTCGCTTCGCGGGTATCCGGATCGGAATTGAAAAAGATGACCGTGTGAACGATTTCGGTCTTCCCCAGGGATTTCGTGTCGAGCAGGATACAGATTCCCCGGTGGACATTCGGTTTACCTTACGCGTCGGCAAGCTGGACCTGCCTTCGATCCGGGAGAAGGCGGTCGACATGCGACGAGGTTCTCTGCATGCGGAAGGAAACCGTGACCGGATCGTCTGGTCGCACTCGGAGCTGGGAACCGTCATTGATTCGCGTCCGCGTGAAGGAAGTGTGCTCGTCGCACTGTCGGGAAAGGACTGGGAGAAAACCGACAGCGTCTTTGATCACCTCATTTTGCCCGGCATCCTGCCGCCGCTGGCCGCACGAGGCATCCGCGCGATTCATGCGAGTAGCGTTCAGCTGCAAAACGGGCAGGGTGTGATGATTGCCGGCCCATCCGGATGCGGGAAGACAACGGCCGCTCTCATGCTTGTGGCAAACGGTGCAAAGCTTGTAGCGGACGACCTCACATTTATTCGCAGGGACGAAGAATCGTTTTCGATTCACGGAATGGGAGAAGGACCGCGGGCCGTCCAGCAGGTTTGGAACAATTTTTCGCACTGGCAGCCGGGAAAACCGGACCTTGTCGGAAAACGACGCTTGCACCCCAACGCGATTGCCTGGGTGCCGGAATCCCGACTCTATCGCGTCCTTCTCCCGTCCGAACATCGAAGCATGACGGAATCGGTGCATGCCTGGATGCTGACGGAATTGATCGGGTACAGCTACCATGCGGGCGATCAGGATGCGGCGTTGCATCAGTT
>WJJA01000500.1 GCA_014729955.1 bacterium | reverse complement strand
CCTTCATACCAAGCAGACGCTTGCCCGGTGTTACAGCTGTCAGACGCTCGAAAAACGGCCAGTAGAGCAACACCACGGCCATGATCGACAGGAACAGCATGCCTGCGACTCCCGCCTTGCCCACATGCAGGAATACCCTGAGCGGATCGCCAAGGAGAAACCCTTCCATACCGGGATCAAGCTCCGTCAGGAACGTATAGCTCTGCTGCCATAACACCATGGACAGAAAGATCGCCGGCAGCAGAACGAGGAAGATCACAGCCATGTCCACCAGGAATGCTGTAAAACGCTCAATGATGCCGCTGAACTGTCGTGGAATTTCCTGCATGAATTCCCGGCAGATTTCATCCGGGGTTCCCATTCGTTCCAACGCCTCGGTCGGATTCATGCCCCCTGCGGTCAGGGAGTCGTAATGGGTGCGAAGATCCTCCTCCAGTTTCTCTTTGGTGCTTTGATTCGCCAAGATGCATCGCATCACGTCCCGAATGTAGAAATCAATCGCGTTCATAGTCCTCGTCCCCGCTTGTTTGCCGTCTGCACATACGTCCCCGTCATACCCAGTTAAACGAAACGAGATTCGTTTGCAGCAAGATGAACAGAAGCCCGACAAACAGGAACGGCAGCACCATCAGGAGCAGAGCCAGCAGGATATTCAGCCCGCTTCGCTCATGACGCCCTTCCTTGAGAACAATTGTCTTGGCCACCATGTCGAACGCACGTTGCTTTCGTGCGTTGAACGGAACAAAAATCGCATCCAGCACCATGATCTCGAAATAAAACGGGATGCGGCGAATCAACGCCTCCTTCCATCCGATGGCACAGCCCTCTTCCGTTAATACATGCAGACCCAACAGCATCTTCCCGGGTGTTGCTCCCCGAATACGTTCAAAGAACGGAAAGTAGATCAGGCCTGCGACCATGATCGATACCAGCAGCAACCCCGACGTGAGCATCGCGAGAATGGTCAGGATCAGGAAGACAGGCTCTGTCGCTGAAATATTGTCACCCAGACGTGACAACTGTTCAAGACGATTCGCGCTCCATACCATGGTCAACATCGCAGACAGGCCCACCGGCATAATCGCAGCAGCGATCAGGCCGGCGTCCACAAGGAATGCAGCCAGGCGGTGAAAGAAACCGCCGTACTTCTTCGGAGTCTCTTCCATGAACTGCGCCGCCACCTCTTCCGGTGTTCCCATCCTCGCGAGCGCTTCTCCCGGCCCGATGCCTTCCGAACGCAGTTCATTGAAATGGACACGCAGGTCCTCTTCCAGCTTTCGTTTCCGTTCCGGCGTTGCCACAATGCCGCGCTTCACTTCGCGGATGTAGTCATCAATGCTGACCATGATCATCTCCCTCCAGAAAACGCTCGACAGCGTCACGAAACCGGCTCCATTCACCCCTCAGTGTTGCCAGGTACTCACGGCCCTGCTCCGTGAGACGATAGTATTTCCTCGGTACACCACGTTTGGGGATATCGCGATACGATTCGATCCATCCATTGTCCTCAAGTCGATACAGCACCGGGTACAGTGTCCCCTCCTTCACCTGGAAAAACTCTCCTCCCCGCCCCTCGAGGTCGGACACCAGTTCGTAACCGTACCGGTCCCGCTCCTCGAGCAAGGCGAGGAGGACCAGCTCCAGCGTCCCCCTTTTCATCTCTCTCTGCAAACCCGCCATACCCTGCTCCGGCAACTATTTTGTTGTTCTAGGTATATGGTAACACATACTACATGGCGTGTCAAGATGCTTTTGTATGTTGGGAGCCGTCGCACTCTCAAGCGAACAGCATTTGGAATCAGACACTTTATAACCATGAAAAACGCCCCTCACATGCTTGCATGCAAAGGGCGATGAACCAGTTTTCCGGAAAAGATGATCTCGCCGGCGATCTCTGCAACCTCACTTGCTGTTCCGCAGAGCCTACCGGAAAATATTCCTTATTTCATCAGGATAAGCTTGCCGGTGTGGCTGACCGACCCCGCATCCATTCGGAGGAAGTAGACACCCGAGGCGACCGGACGATTGTTCGTATTGCGTCCGTTCCATGTCACACGGTGAGTTCCGGCCTGGTAGCTGCGATCTGCAAGTACCGCGACCTCACGCCCGAGGACATCATACACCGCCAACCGTACGGGGGATGTCATCGGCACGGAAAATCCGATCGTCGTCGAAGGGTTAAAGGGATTGGGATAGGCCTCATGCAGCGTCCAGCCGGACGGCACTTCCGCCGTCGGGGCGTTTTCCACCTCCACGGTGTAGTCGTTGATCGCCATCGTGTAGAGGTCGCTTGATTCACGTTGCGTGGACGCACGATGGTCGGCCCATACCAGCATCACACCGTGGTTGCCGTCCGCCATGCCTCGAATCTGGTTCGGATTGCACCAGTACTCGGACAGCAGCACTCCTTCCTGCCCATACTCCGATCTCGCGACGGAGCCGTCGCTGAGGAGGTGTGTGTAACGGGTTTGCTGAGTTTGCCAGACGGCCGCCGTTGAGTAAAACGCGTACACACCGCCTCCACCATCCGACACGAGGATCGGATCGTCATAGCTCACGCCGGCCGATCCAAACGGCACCCCCGGCTCGTCAGTCAGCATCGGTTCGGCCGCAGCGTTGAAACGCATCGCGTACAAGCTGTGCTCGTTGTCAAGGTCTGACCAGGTCACCCAGAAGCTGTTACCGGTTGCGGCAAGCGTAAACGAGCCGAGGTACGCACCTTCCGGCAGCAGAGTTTCTCCCAGCACCCCGAAGGCCTGGTTGCCGTCGGTATCGATTCGCTGAGCGACAAGCGTTTCGAGGGCATCGAGCGATTCACGCCGGACGATCATCATTTCGCCGTCGACCTCCACCATACGGGGATTGTACCCGGGCAGGATGTCTGCTGAGATGGAAATCGCTTCGCCCCAGGGCATGGAACCGTCCGACAGTACCTTCTGCGCCCAGAGTGCGATATTGCCGCTGCCGTCGTTTGTAGTGTAGAGGGCGAGGAAACCGTCATCAAATGGTTCAAACTGCACCAGGG
>WJJA01000499.1 GCA_014729955.1 bacterium | reverse complement strand
CATACCCTGTGCGATGCTCATGAACCCTTCCACCGCGAACAGGTGGATCTCATGGTCCGGGTAGCGTTCACGCAACCCCTGCAGCATCGGCTCGGTCATCAGCAGGTCGCCCATGCGTGTCATGTTGATGACTGCTATCGCGGGTTTAGGTGTCATAGCGCCGCCTCCCGCACGTCTTCGCTGCACAGGGCCGCCAACGATTCACCCCAACGACGGAGCGTTTCCGGCCCTTGCTGCAGCCAGGCCGCCCGTCCCTGTGTGTACAGGCTTTCACGTTCTAAACGGAATACCAGCAGCGGCCCCTCAGCGTCGCCTCCGGATGCTTCATACCGCTGGAACGCGGCTTCCATCTGCTTCAAGGGATGCGCAACGGGTCTATCGCTCCCGAATGCAGTCCATATCTCCATCTGACGCAGGGCTTCCAGGGCGGTTTCGCGCAGGGCGTTTCGCTCTACTTCATCCCACGGTGAAAATTCAAACATCTCGCCACGATCGGAAGACACCAGGCGATGCGTCCAGAAGCGGCGCAGGGCATCGGTTTTGGCCTCGGTGAGCGCTGATCCCGCCCGGAAGTGTGTCTCCAGCGCCTGCAAACCGTGATCATCAACCGTGGTGCGAACAATACGGTAGGCACCACCCGGCGAGCGTACTTCCTCCTCCCGAATCTCCCGTGACGCCAGAGCCGCCCGTGCCGTTTCCAGTACGGCGCCCGTCGGCACACTCATTCCGCACAGCGGATTCGCGCAGGGATTCTGCTCAGCGCAAGGGTGATCATCATGCAAGGTTTCCACCACCCAATGCCCCTTGCCGTAGGGTGCTGTATCCTCCGGTCTTACAAACGCAAGGAACACCGACACTGTATTGGTACCGACCGCGGCAGCCAGGTGCAGCGGTCCTGTGTCGTTGGTGATCAGCAGGTCGACCGCTTCCAGCACCCCGGCCAGGCCTTCCAGGCTGGTCCGACCGGCGAGATTGAGATGCTCCTGCGAGCAATGCTGCAAACCCGTCTCAACCAGTTCTTTCTCATCCGGGCCGCCGATCCATGCCACCTTTACCCCGTCACGAGCAAGCGCGTCGGCGGTCACGGCGAACCGTTCCACCGGCCAGCGTTTGTTCGGATGGTTGGCGCCGGGGTGTATCGCGACAAGAGGTGATCGGGGAGTCAATTGCACGTCCGGCAGCGGCAGTTCACCGGCAGATAAAGTGGAGGGGAACTCCTCCATGCCACCCGGAATAAGCCCCGGGCCGCGCGAATCCGAACCATTCGACGAACCACGCAAACCCGAGAGCAACTTCGCCGCCTCGGCACGCCCCTTCTCTGTCACACGGTAGTTCACCGGTCCGGGCCATAATCGCATACCGCAACCGCGCGCGTGCATATCCGCCAGGTTGAACGGATTCACACGCCGTGTCTTCCACGCGGCAAAGAAGTATCGCATCCAGTCCCCGCGCACTTCACGGCGCCCGTCCGGCCAGGTGACACGCCCCAGCACATCCCTGCCCCCAAGCAGGCCGGTCAGTCTTGCAGACAGGTCATCATGCGTCAGATTGCAGATGAGATCGTATCGTTCCGCACGCAATGAGCGAATCAATTCACGCCATCGCTGATACCCTTTCGCCAGCGAGGCGCTTTTCGTCACAACACCCGGTGTCAGTTTCCTGTCGTCGAAGGGGATCACACGGTCCACGTCTCCCAGCCCCTCAGCGAACGAAGAGAGCGAGGCCGATGCGAGCAGATGCACGTCCGCTCCGCGCTCACGCTTCAGCCCCGCCAGTGCCGGGGAGGTCTGGATCAAGTCGCCCAGACGGGACAGGTTGATCACCAGGATCTTCACACGATTCCCTTGTCTTTCGCCCAATTGTTGAACTCGTTCATCATCATGAAGACAGCTTCAGTCTCACCAATCCTGCCCTCTTCACGGTTGATCTTTTCCGTGATAGATTCGAGCGTCAGCTCGTCATCCGGCTCGCCCATACGGGAGAAAAACGCGGCCAGTTCCTGGTCGTCCCCCGCTTCTTCGATCAACGCTTCGACTGTATTCAACGGAGTCTCATCGAAGGCAGGCTCATGCCGTGAAAGGATTACTTCCAGCGCTTCCCGCATACGGTGCACGTACGTGTGTTCACGCAGCACCCGCTCACGTCCCGCTTCGGCAATCGATCGGGCTTCGTCCGGATGGGCCAGGTAGTGGTCGATGGCGGCACGGCAAGTGCTGAGATCGCGGAAGGTCGCCAGTTCACGCCCGACCTCGAAATGTTCAGGCAGCAACCGCCGTTCATCCACCAGTTGAAAACCGCCGGCCGCGGCAATCTCAAAGGTGCGTGGATTGACGAAATCCCCGTTGGGATTCACGCCCTGTGTATAGGTGGAGGAATGGAGGTTGATGTTGATCCGTGTAGCGTTAAAGACCTTGACCGTCTCTTCCGTGGTCAAACGCGCCCCATCGCGTTGCAGCACCTTGCGCAGCGCGCCTGAACCGTCCCATTCGTTGCCCCATATCTTGAAGTCGTAGTCGAGCAACCCGAGGAAAAAATGCCGACGGTTGTAGTAGCCCGCCCCCATATGGCTGATGTCCGAACCGAACTCCATGCGCTCCGCCTGCGCGAGCTGCATGGGTCGGTGAATGCCGGGGTCGGCGGCCATTGGCAGGTAATGGGTAAAGCGTGCGCCGGCGTTCTGCAGCTCTTCCTCGTACGGCCCTTTCTGGATATGGAAGAAGACATCGTACAGCGGCGACCAGCGTGCGCCATACGGGAACAATGACCCGTCCTCGACAAACCAGAACGCGGTCGGGATGCCGATTTTCCGCAACTCCTCCAGCACATCCGGCGTGGCCGGCGCCTGGGCCAGGAACAGCACGATCTGCGCTTTCATCGCAAGTGCCCTGGCCGTGACCGTCTCCGCCATCAACGTGGTGAACATCCCCTGCAGTTGCTGCTGATGGTTCGGATCGCGGGTGATCGTGTCGAGGTGCTGCCGAGGGTTGTCGTAAACGCTGTTATCCAGCAGCTCAGCCTTGTGCCCCAGTTCGTCGAGTGCACGCTTCACGCTGTGAGCAACCGGCAGGCTGCCGCCGTAGATCGGACCGACCACGAGGATACGCAGACGTCGACCCGCGAGTCGCACGGTACGGTTCAGTTCGGCTTCCAGAGCGGTGCTTACTTCCGATGCGTAGCTCTTCGCGGCGGGCAGCGTGAAAACCTTGACGCCGCGCATGCCCTTTTCGCCGCCCAACGCTGTTTTCACCTGCCCGGCAAGTACAGAAACATCGCTGCCGATCAGCCATGTGGTGCTG
>WJJA01000498.1 GCA_014729955.1 bacterium | reverse complement strand
GTCGCGTGGGATGAGCATGTGCTGTTGACCACGGCGTCCGGGCTGGTCGTGATCGATGTGAGCGATTCCCTGCAACCCGAAGTCGTCGATGTCCAACGCGAACACCCGTTTACCGGCAATCTCTATCAGCTCGACACTCTCGTGGTCGGGGTGACCTGGGACCAAATCCGGGTTTACTCCATCTCGGACCCGCTCCAGCCGGTGCAGATCAGTCCCGATCTGCCGGAGGAGAACTGGATCACCGGCATTGAGCGGATCGATTCTCTGCTGGTTGTTACCGGCTTGCGTGATGAATCGGTTCCGCACTGGCCGCACGCCATCTACGTCCGCTACCTGCATGCCTATTCCCTCGATACCTATGAAATGGTGTACGAAATTGATCAGACAGTCGGAGATTACATTCGTTCCTTCCACAACGCCGCCGTTCACAACGACACCCTCTACATTGCCACCGATGAGGGGCTGCAGATGCAGGACCTCAGTGGTGAAGAGCCGGAATTCACAGGTTGGGCGCCGGGTATCGGAGCGTGTTCCTGGGTTCATATCGCTGACGGCTATCTCTATTTGCAGGAGGAGTACCGCCTTGCGATGTACGAAATACCTCCCGCCGGGTCCAACCTGTATCGGCAGACCAATGTGCGCGGTTTCAGCTGGGAATCACCACGCACCTGGGAGGTTGTCAATGAAGACACCATTGTGACCTCCTGGCGTTCCGGGGCTCACAATCGATTCTCCGTCGTCGCCGTCGGAGACCCGGATAACAACGCGCTCGATCTCGTCGGCACCTACACGATAGACCTGGAGGAAAACTATACCTGGCAGATGAATACCACCGGAGTACTGCACCAGCTGTCCGAAATCGACGGTTCCCCCGGGCTTCTCGGCTATCGGCTGCTGCGCCTCGAAGACGATGAGTACCACATCGCTGCGGAGTTCGGGGACGAGTCCGGGGATCGGGAGTTGTTCCGTATCGGGCAAACCGGTTACGTGGCCAATTCAGATCGTGGCACCCATGTGCTGGACCTGTCGCCTACGGGCCTGCCCGATGTGATCGGTCATCTACCGGAAGAGACGGATATCAAAGTTCACCCGTTCGGCGAGCACTACGTCGGACGTTTCGAAGGGCACGTTTTCCGGATCTACAGTTACGAGTTTCCGTTGCAACCCTACCAGGTCGGGAGCTTCAATCCAGGCCCGGAGTACAGAGACCCGCTCTTCCGTCAAATTGGAGAGGAACGGCTGATCTTGTACTACCGTGACGAGGAGGGCATCTATGAGGGGTTCCTGCTGGACGTTTCAGACCCATCACCCGATCTGATCGCACAGGGCGACTTTCCGCTTGCTCTCGCGGGCGGCGACAACTACCTCTTTGCCGCCGAATATGATGACACCCTGCAAGTCTACGACTTCAATGATCCCGACGAACCGGGCCTGTTGCTCGCCGAATTGAATCTGAACGATGATCCAGGGGTCGAATTTGCTTTTATCACCAACATCGAGGTGGATTCTTACCGCCTCCTCGCCTACCTGAAGTGCTATCATCGTTCCGGCGGGGGCGAGCTGACCGTGTCTTATGAACGAGTCGCGGTCAGTCTTTACAACCCGGCCCGTCCGCGCGTGACCGCCGCCGTCGAATGCCCGGAACCGGCGCGTGACAAGCTGTGGACCGACTGGGGTTACCATTTCATGCTGGACACGGACGGTCTGCTGCATATCTATGACCTGGTCGAAGAGCCTGCCGGGGAAGAGACCGGGTACTACCGGATCGATGCACGGGACATGCTGCTCGACCCTCCGAGCCGACGTCTGCTGGTTGCTACGGGAGACCGTGTGATGGTCCTGGACGCTTCTGAGGCGATGACCACCACCCTGCCGGACGGGGAGGAGCGCGACCAGGTACTGCCCGGCAGCTTTACCTTCGCCGTGCCCTATCCGAATCCTTTCAACGCTACGACACGAATCGGCTACACCCTCCCCGTGGCGGGGCATGTGGCGGTGTCGGTGGTTGATATCCTGGGGAGGCGCGTGGCAACCTTGCAAAACGGTCCGCAACCGGCAGGGGCGCACAGCCTGCTTTGGGACGGCCACAATATGCAGGGTCGGCCGGTCGCAAGCGGAGTGTATTTCGTGACGGGCACAATGTCGGATGCAACACAGGTACGTTCCATCATACTTGTGAAGTAAGGTGACACGGATTTGACCTGCAGGCGGTCGGTTATCGGACCGTCCGGGCTGCAAAACGTACCGATCGGTCTTATATTGCGCCGAGACACGCGGGACCTTTCAGATGGAATCCATTACTCTCGGCGAACTGTTTCTGTCCGGCGGCGCTGCCTTTGTGATCGCTCTGCTCGCGACCTCCGGCGGTGTTACCGGGGCCTTTCTGCTGCTTCCGTTCCAGGTATCGGTGCTGGGGATTGTATCTCCGGCGGCCAGTGCGACCAATCACCTCTACAACGTGCTCGCAGCGCCGGCGGCGGTGGCACGCTACAAGCGGGAAGGGCGTCTGAGCGGACCCCTGACCGTCTGGATCATCGCCGGTACCCTGCCCGGCGTTCTGCTGGGAACCTGGGTGCGCATTCAATGGCTGCCGGATGAAGGGCGTTTCAAGGTGTTCGCAGGCGTGGTCCTGCTTCTACTCGGCCTGATCGTGCTGCTGCGCACGTGGCTGGAACGACGACGGGCCGATATTAATGCGGCGGGTTCGGTCGAAACGGTTGCGCGAAACCTGCGCCGTATCGTCTATCGTTTCTCCGGACGGGACTACCGTGTCAGCGTGCCGCCACTGATGCTGTTAAGCTTCCTGATCGGTGTCGCGGGGGGCGCCTACGGAGTGGGCGGGGGAGTCTTCACCACGGCCTACCTGGTCGGCATCCTTAACCTCCCGGTCTACACCACCGCCGGCGCAACGCTTCTGTCCACCTGGCTCACCTCCATCGTCGGTGTGGCCGCATTCACCACCGCCCAGTTCGCCGGCTGGACCCAGGGGGAACCGTCGGCGCCGATCTGGCCGCTGGGCCTGGCGCTGGGGATCGGCGGGTTGCTCGGAGGGATGCTCGGTGCGCGTTTGCAGAAACATCTGCCGTCCCGTCTCATCCGTACCGTGATCGCCCTGATGATGCTCGCCGTTGCAGGCAAATACCTCAGCGGCGGGTAGCATTTTCAATCCGAACGAAGAAAAAAACGCCTTCCGCAGGGAAGGCGTTTGAACGAAACTCTATGAGGTGCAGCGTTCAGTCTCAGGACTCCTCTTCATCCTCTTCCGCGTTCGGATCGCGCGCATCTTCGGCGAGGATCAGCACCTTGCCGCCGCTGACATCCGCCAGGCCGCCGCTGGTGAGGTAGGTCTGCTCGCCTCCGGCAGAGCGAACGATGATCTCACCCTCGGTCATCGGCGTGATGAACGGCGTGTGGTTCGCCAGAATCCCGAACGAACCCAACGCACCCGGGGCACGCACATGCTCCACCTCACCCTCGAACACCAGTCCGAGCGGCGTCACGATTTCCAATGGAAAGGTTAGCGCCATGACGATTACTCCGCCGTTCAGGTACGGCCGTTACTCTTCTTTCTGCATCTCATCGTAGCGCTTGAACACGCTCTCGATGTCGGACTGGTAGCGGAATGCCTGCGACGGGATATGGTCGCATTCGCCGTCCACAATCATCTTGAAGCCCGCCACGGTGTCCTTGATCGGGACATACACGCCCGGCATGCCGGTGAACTGCTCCGCCACGAAGAAAGGCTGGCTGAGGAAGTTCTCAATCTTACGCGCACGTTCCACCGTCATACGGTCTTCATCGGACAGCTCTTCCATACCGAGAATCGCGATGATGTCCTGCAGGTCCTTGTACTTCTGCAGCACGGCCTGCACGCGACGTGTGGTCTGGTAATGCTCGTCGCCCAGGACCGCCGGTTCCATGATACGGCTCGATGAATCGAGCGGGTCCACCGCAGGATACAGACCTCGCGCGGAAATGTCACGCGACAGTACCGTGGTCGCATCAAGGTGCGCGAACGTGGTCGCCGGGGCCGGGTCGGTCAAGTCGTCCGCCGGGACGTAAATCGCCTGCACCGATGTTACCGAACCGGTCTTGGTCGAAGTGATCCGTTCCTGCATCTGGCCCATTTCGGTCGCCAGCGTCGGCTGGTAGCCCACCGCGGACGGCATACGGCCGAGCAGAGCGGACACCTCGGAACCCGCCTGGGTGAAACGGAAGATGTTGTCCACGAAGAAGAGCACGTCCTTGCCCTGGTCGCGGAAGTATTCCGCCAGCGTCAGACCGGTCAGCGCCACACGCAGACGTGTGCCCGGAGGCTCGTTCATCTGCCCGAACGCCATCGCGATCTTCGAGTTCTTGATCGCGTTCTTGTCGACCTTGTCCAGCTCGAACTTCTCGAGATCGAAGTCGCTGCCGTAGTCGACCACGCCCGACTCGATCATTTCACGCAGCAGGTCGTTGCCTTCACGTGTACGCTCACCGACACCCGCGAAGCAGGAGATACCGCCGTGCTGCTTGGCGATGTTGTTCACCAGCTCCATCACGATGACCGTCTTACCGACACCCGCGCCGCCGAACAGACCGATCTTGCCGCCCTTGGCGAACGGTTGGATCAGGTCGATTACCTTGATGCCCGTCTCGAGCATCTGCGGTTCGGTTTCCAGTTCGGTCAATTCCGGGCTCGGACGGTGGATCGGGTAGTGTTCCTTCGCATCGATCTGCCCGAGGCCGTCGATCGGATCGCCGGTCACGTTGATCAGACGACCCAGTGTCGGCTCACCGACCGGAATCGTAATCACGTTGCCGGTATCGCGCACGGCCTGTCCGCGCACGAGACCGTCCGTCGTGTCCAGCGCCACCGCGCGTACCACGCCGCCCCCAAGGTGCTGCAACACTTCCAGGGTCAGCGGCTCTTCTTCTTCACGGTCAATTTCCAGGGCTTCGTACAGCGGGGGCATGTAGCCTTCCGGAAACTCAACGTCCACGACTACGCCCATGATCTGCTTGATCGCGCCCTTCGCCTTACCGTTGTCCGACATCGATCACCTCTCCCAAGCTACGAGGCTGTGGCACTTCCCTCGCGTTTTGCGGGGAAGGTATCGTTCAATGGTGTTGTGTTTGATGCTGCTTCGCCCCACGTTCGTGAAGCGGCGGGCCTTCCTGCCCGCTTCGTTCTCTGCGGCCGTTCGTTCACGAAGCGATGAACTGCCGCGATATCTGTCGTCAGGCCTGAGGACCCGACGGAACCTTCATCATCGGCGAGCCGGGATGTGCGCCTGCCTGTAAGAGCGGTTACCTTGACGCCGGCACAACCCGCGGGTACTGTTACCCTTAGTGCCGTCACCTGCGGTCACCGTCATCCGGGGTTCTCGTCGTCCGGCGGAGCGGCGCCGTGTTTCATGCGGCGTTTCGCACCGAAGTAATCCGCCAGTTTCATCCCGGCATAGAGAAAGAACATCAACAATACCGCGTGCTGCATCAGGTTCAGATGCAGGAACCAGGGGATCAGGCTGCCGATCAATCCGCCGAGGACCGCCCCCAGCCATATGATCTTCCAGCGCGGTTGTTCTTCTTTCATCGGGGCCTCCCCGGTCTGATCTCGGCCCCCGGAATCTTCCATGGCGGGCAGGGACGCCTGCCCTACCCCTGCTTGCATTCAGCCCGCTACCGAGCCGAGAAGCATGCTACTCTCCGCAACCGACCAACTTCGCACGGAACCCGGTCTACTTCAACGCCTCGGCGCCGGTCACAACTTCCAGAATCTCGCCCGTAATCGCCGCCTGACGTGCCTTGTTGTACTCCAGGGTCAGGCTGTCGATCAGGTCTTCCGCCGCAGAAGTGGCGTTTTCCATCGCCGTCATACGCGCGGCGTGCTCGGACGCGAACGATTCCAGCAGCGCATGCCACAATTCCACGTTGGCATACATTCCGAGCACATGGTCCAGCACTGCCCGTTCGTCCGGTTCATAAATGAAATCGGTCGGGTACTCTTCTTCCGACTGCAACTCCGGCACAATCGGGAAGAG
>WJJA01000065.1 GCA_014729955.1 bacterium | reverse complement strand
TGAACAAGGTCGGCAGCGGGGCCCTGTCGCTCCTTGCAGACGATGCCGGCACTCCGGTGGAGATCTGGACCACGAGCCTGAAGCTGCTGCCGCCGTCCGGCCTGTCCCGGTTGGATCTGCAGCACGAGAGTGTTGTAACCCACGGTGAGGTCGAGAAGAATGTCCGATCCCCGCGACCGCTGTTCGGCATCGGTTCGCTCGGGTCTGTCTCTGCCGTGCGCACCGAAGAGGGTTTGAAGAAGCCCTCCGACATCGCCGCCTGGTCCGCGCGGTTGCCCGCCTTGCAGTGACAAAAACCGAAGATGCGTTGTGTCGGGCCGCGGGATGTAGCCCCGTGGTATCTTACGCCGGAAAGACAGTTGGTCGGATGTAGCCCGGTGGCGCTGACGTCGGGGAGGCAGTTACCGTTCCGGCAGACATCTTCTCCGGGTAGGGCAGACGTCCACCTCAGCCCCCGCCGGGGACGCCATGTGCTCCTCTCCGTTGTGTCAGGTCTTGATTCGTCGTAAGACGAACGGTGACCTGACGGTCCTTTCTCCCACCGCCTCCAATAAACCCGAGCCAAGGTTCGGGCCACCCTGTCTGCCGGACGAGGTATGACGGTCCAACAGGGGTTGCCAACCCCAAGCCGCGTAGCGGCGACAGATCAAAAGCGCGTATCGTAAGACACGTGTTACCTTCCGTAACTCGGTTATATCTGGGTAGGGCGGGCGTCTCTGCCCGCCGATGAACGCTGCCGGGCGTTCGCCTGCCGCGTTAGCCCGAATATTTCACGAGTTTAAAGTACGTCAGATGTGAGGCGCGAAGGATGAAGCTGTATGGCAATACCGCGAATCCTTCGCAACAAAGCAGATGGCGCAGTTGGAACCGCCCGAAGGGGGAATGAATAGATGAGATTGGCCTGGACACAATCTGTGTCAGAGAAAATCTGTATAGCGTGACATTATCTTATTGTTACTATAGTTTTTAAGAAAAGAATATTCTCGCCAATCATGAAATATTCGGGTTAGACAGGCACGTGGGTGGAACAGTTCATTCACCTCATGCAAAGTCTCCCCCGAATTGGCTCGACAGCCTCCGTTTACGCTACCTTACCTGCTGACGAGGTTTGACTTGCGGGAACCCATGAAGATCCTGTACCTGTCGCCGGAACATGTCTCCGGCACTATGGAGCTGTGGAAACACGAGCATGAGCGTCGCGGCCATATCTGCCGGTATGTGACCCTCTTTCCGAACAACTACGGTTTCCCGGAAGACATCTGCCTCAACCTTCCGTTGCAGCCGGACCAGGGCTGGCTTGTGAATGCGCGTAAAGCGCTCTATAAAGCAATCCGGGGGCCGCAGGGACAGGACACCGACATCCCGGAACGGCCGCCGTTCTGGTGTGCACGCAGCCTGCCGGAACGCCTCTTCTTTCGTTGGCGCGATGAAATGCTTGCACCAATCGTGCGGAAGGCGATTCTCGAACATGGTCTGGACGACTTCGATATCATCCATCTCGACCAGGGAGCGGGATTTTTGCGCGATGCCCGCTTCATTCGTCAATGGGCCGACGCCGGCAAACGGATCGTGACGTTCTATCACGGCTCCGACATGCGCAATCGTGGCATTTTCCCCCAGGTGGATCGTCATGCCGACCTGCGCCTCACCTGCGAGCTGGACCTGCTTTACCTGGACTCACGTCTTCGCTATCTCTTTCTGCCGGTGGATACCGGCCGTTGGCTGCCGGTCGAATCGCGCCCGGACGACGGCATCATCCGCATTTCCCACGGCGCACGCAACCGTTTCAAAGGAACTGACCGTATCATCGAAGTGGTCGAACGCCTGAAGAACCATTATCCTCTGGAGCTTGTCCTGATCCAGGGCGTCTCGCACGATGAAGCGATGCGCATGAAGGCCGAAAGCGACATCGCGATCGATCAGATTACGGATGCCGGAGGGTGGGGCTACGGCATGAGCGGTATCGAGAATCTATGCCTCGGGATACCGACTTGCACACGCTTGCGGGACGAGTATGTCGAATTCATTCCCGACCACCCGTTCGTCAATGTGAACCCGGACAACCTGGAAGATGAACTGATCCGTTTGATCGAGGACACGGCCTACCGCCACGCAAAGGAGGAAGAAGGTCGAGCCTGGGTCGAGCGGACCCATGACATCAAGGCGGTGGCAGACGTTCTGTACGGGTACTATGCGGAACGGAGATGGGTGCAGGAGCAGGGAAGCAGGGACGGACATCGTATGGCGGAACTGAACTCTGCAAGTAAGCGCCCTCGGCCCGATTCCCGGTGATCCAGGCGGCCATCGCAATTCAATGATCTGTTTGATGAATCAGCGTGAAGGTTTGCCGATTCATGAATTCACGATATCGCTCAGAAATTCCGACAGCATTGCATTGTACGGTTCATGCTGTTCCCACGGGGCGCAGTGTCCGGCATCGGGAATCTCCCGGATCCCCTCCCGCCACAGGTTCCGCACGGGCAGCGAACGCAGGTAATCCAGGCGCGTGGTCTGACCCTGCGAGCCCTGAAGGATTGCCAAGGGTATACCCGTCTTTCGCAGGACATCGACCTCGTCACGCGGAGGATAGGTCTCACCGGCCGAATCCAGGCCATTTCGTATCCCGCCGCCCGCTTTCCGTAACATCGGCAGCAAATCAGTGGATTGGCTCGAACGGGGTGCAACAAGTGCTTCACTGATAGCTCGAAGCATGTCGGGGTCGGACGTTTCGGCGAACATCAACCCGAAGATGGGATGATCCGTCTTGTAGCCCGAATATTTCATGAATGCGGAAAGCGATCCATGGTAAGGACTGGTTTTACAAGAAGATGTTCCACAATTTGTCACTTCCTCCCGGCGACGGTTTGTACCTTGAAGTAAATGAGGAAAACTCATTGATTCGTTCACCCTTCGGGCGGCCCCGGGCACGGCATCTGCTTTGTTCCGAAGGGGGAATGAATAGATGAATTCGCCTTGAAAACATTCTGTGCCGAAGCAAAACTAAATAGCGCGACACTATCTTATTGTTATTATGCTATTTATAAAAGAATGTTTTCTTCATTCATGAAATATTCGGG
>WJJA01000497.1 GCA_014729955.1 bacterium | reverse complement strand
GGAAGACATGGGAGATGTCCAACTTGTCCGCATCACGGATCAACCGGCTGAAGAACAGGGTACGCTCATCCAGGCCGTCTGCAATGGTTCTGCGGTTGTGGTTGGCCACGGCATCACGGATGATCCCGGCATCTTCCGGGAAGAGTGTATCGAGAATACCACCGGCTTCGATTTCTCGCAGACCGAGCAAAGCATGGTTTTCTGAGAGGCGGTCGTTAAACGTACCATAACGGGCGGATTGCTCGAAACGTCCCGTGTCATGCAGAATCGCAATCGCATGCGCCAGGTTTCTCGCTTCCATCGTCAACCCAAGAGCGTCGCAAATGCGATCGGACTCTTCAGCCACACGTTTCGTGTGATGGTACTTCAAGCGAATCATCCCGCTCCCGGTTGCAGACTCGAAATAGCCTGCAGCGTAGTCTTCCCACCACTCTTTCAACTGTTTCAGCTGTTGTTCAGTCAATGATCAATCCTTTGCTTGCAATAGCGTTCGCAGTCGTTTGAGATCCTTCGCGTAACCATCCTCGCCCTCCGGAGTTTCCAGGATGGCGGGTATGTGCTTAAGTCTTTCATCCTTGAGCAGGAATCCGAAAGCCGCATCTCCCAGCAAACCGTCACCGATCATTTCATGCCGATCCACCCGGCTGCCCAATTCCTTCTTCGTATCGTTCAGGTGGATCAATGCCAACCGATCCAGGCCGAGGATGCGGTCGAACTCGGCCCAGGTCGACACATACCCGGTTTCGGTCTTGAGATCATACCCCGCCGAATAGCCGTGGCAGGTGTCGAAGCATACCGCCAGTCGTTCCGGTTCGTTGACCGTCTCGATGATACGGGCCAACTGCTCGAAAGAATACCCAAGGTTGGTGCCCTGCCCGGCCGTGTTTTCAAGGGCGATTCCGGTCGCGTATCCGGGCAGTCGTTTGTGCAGTTCATCGATGGACGCGGCAATGGTATCCAGGCCCCACTCTTCGCCTTCCTTCAAATGGCTTCCCGGATGCAGAATGACATGGGACAAGCCGAGAGTCTCGGCACGCTGCAGCTCGTCGGTCATGGAGTCCAGAGATTTTGTGCGTTTTTCATCGTCCGGAGCACACAGGTTGATGAGATAGGATGCATGGCTGCATGTGTACTGAATGTCATGCTCTCGCAACTGGTCGAACCAGCGTTTGACCTCTTCTTCGTGCAAAGGTTTGGCATTCCACTGCCGCTGGTTTTTCGTGAAGATCTGGATGGCGTGAATGCCGAAGGGTTTCGCATTGCCGGGAGCGTTGGACACCCCGCCGGCCGTGGAAACATGGGCGCCAAAAATCATCATCGGTTCCTTCTTTTCGTGCGGTGCCAATATACCTCGCTGAAAGAGAAGCATCGTAGACGCTGCTCACGAAGTTTTTGAAAGGGGAGGTGGAAACAAAGCAGGCCTCCCTCCGCATCTCTATATTGGTCTTGATTGTGAATTGGATGTTTTTCGCTTTTTTACCATGCTGACCGGTCGTCAGTTTCTTCATGTCCGGCCGGGAGGAGCAACGCCATTCCTGTAGATCTTGATTTCCAGGAGCGCATCGAAAATCGGCTCCAGACCATCTTGACATCCGTTGTGGATGACCTTGAACATGCCGGCAGTTCAAAAGCAGCCCTGGATCCCCTGCTGGCCGGCGAGTACCTGCGTGCCGCCGGTACATGGCGCAAACGGGGCGGACGGTTTATGGAGATGCTGAAACTTCGGCAGGTCCTCGGCACCAAGGATGTCGAAGAGCTAAGCGCGTGGCTGCCTCCCCATGATCTGGACCTTCGTTTTGATCTCGAGCGCATGACCAAACCTTTTGAAGACACCATCCGTATCGGCGGCGAAGAGACCGCGGATCTCTTTGCCCGCGGGGAAGCGATGTGCGATCGAGGTGACTTTGATATCGGTTTGAATGTTCTGAAAAAAGTCGTGCAGCGCAATTCGCAGTACTTCCCCGGCCATGTGATCCTGGGCTATGTTTACATGATGCATCACAATGATTATGAGAACGCCGCGAACCATCTCGCTCGAGCATTGAATTTTGTCCCGACCCAGAATGCGGATCACTTCCGCGCCTTCATACTCTATTTGATGGGCCATTCTCACTATCGCGCCGGACGTCCGGGCAACGCATTGCAGGCGTTTCGGCAGGTACGCAGACTTAGTCCCGCAACTCCGGGTGTGCTGTACCATATCGCGAGACTGTATTCTCAAACGGGACAGACTGTCGACGCGATGCGTCACCTGGAAAACATGCTGCGCGTACAGCCGGAACTGTTCTTTCTTGCCATGACCGATGACGGCTTCAAGCGTGTACAAGATGAGGCATTGGAGACCTTTGCGACCCTTACCGGCGATCTTGGTACGCAAACCACGCAGCTGATGGGCAAGCTGATGCGTATCGTCAGCCTTGCAACCAAGCACAATCTCCATGAGGACGATCCCGACCTTGCCCTTCGGATGCAAATCGCTCAGCGAACCGACAAATTACTCAAAAAGAACCAATTCAGTGTCTATCGCCAGATTGCGTTGTATGATCTTCCTGAGCTTGAAGCCTATGTGCCTGAGACAATCCACGAAGCGCTTCGACATAAAATGCACGCGACTTCGGAACAGATTGTTGAATACAATCGCAGGATCGCGAAGAAATGGCGCGCCTGGCGAAATCGCTTCCTGCTTCTGACCCTCGGCCCCTTCTTTGCCGCCTGCGTCGCGTTGCTGCTCGTCCTGCTGGAGCAGCGGATCAGCACGAATGCCGCTTTTTTATGGTCCATCTTCATCTATATTGCCGGTGCGTCCGGAGTAGGGATCTATGTTCAGCGACGATTCCATCGCTTTCGTTCAGCATTCAAAGGCACCGAGGAGGTGGATGAAATCCGAGGCGATTCCCAGGAGGTTGCGAAATTGATGAACGAACTGGGCGCCGGGCTGGTGCGTATGACATGGCACCCCATGGATGAAACGGAGTAAACCGGCGTGCATCTGATTCTTTCTATTCTGGATATTTACAGCCTTGTTGTGTTCGTCGCGGCTCTATCCACCTGGGTGGATGCCGAACGGAAACATCCGGTTTCCCGCTTCCTGGATCAACTGACCGAACCTGCCCTTCGGCCGATCAGACGCCTATTGCCGCGCATGGCAGGCTTTGACATTTCACCGTTCGTCCTGATCCTGCTGATCCAGGTGCTGCGCAGCCTGTTGCTGCGGTTGTGACCTTCTGCGGTGCTACCGGAAGGATCGTACAGATCAACATACACCGTGTCCCTGCAGTCTCTCGCTTCTCATTCATGCGTGCAAATCTCATGATGCCGCGGTAACCAGATCCTTTACTTGTATCGTGCCTGTTTCTGAATCTGCCCGGAACAGGATTGATCCGGGCAGTTGTATCTTATTCATAACCACAGATGGTGACGCAAGACAGAGCAGGCTGTCGCAGAATGGTGTTTTGCTTGCGTTATTGCTGCCATCAAGAAACGCAAAGGATTGATATTATTATTGCATGGAATTCCAGATTCCGGTTTTCACCGGAATGGCACACTGCGAGACATCCTGAGAAGCCATGATACAACCATGCAAAAATCTGCGAATGATGTTCGATTTTCCGAAGATCGATTCATGAAGAGCCGGAAAAGATGATACGGGCTATCCTTACAATCTTCGCCTGGGTTTCCGGTGCGCTGCTATTTCTGCTCATCGCAGCTTTTCTGCTACTCAGCAGCAGGCCGGGGGAACGCTGGATCGAATCGCAACTTGAGACTCGCGCAGGGAACTATCAGCTTGTTCTCGACCTCGGCCGGTTTGAAACCAATCTAATCAGCCGAGTTCAATTGCAGGACGTTGCGATCCGTACCATCCACAACTCCGACACACTCCCCCTCGCCCGATTTGACGGTTTCGAAATACGCTACCGTCTGCTGCCGCTGCTTCGACAGGAAATCGTCATCGACAGTGTCGGCCTTACCAACGCGCGCGTCGATCTGATGCGGGATTCGTCCGGATTCCTCAATCTTCCACGTGCAAATGCAGGGGATACGACACGCGAAAGGGCATCCTCCTCCCCTTCACCGTGGCAGTTGACCCTGAAGTCCGCAGGGATCAACGCACTGGATGCTCGTTTTGAAGATCAATCCGCCGGGATGAAAGCTCAAATAGCCGGCTTGAAGCTGGATGCACATACCCGGGACGGCATCCTGCAATTGCACACAGGCGTTGACAGCCTGGTATACGACGCTCCCTATGCCGATCTCACGGTTCATGCGTTTTCGCTGGGCGGTTCTTATGCAGACAGCGGCTTCACCGTGGACTCGCTTGACAGCAGAGTGCCGGGAGGCAGCCTGCGAGGCTCGGGTGCATTGCGCCTGACGCAGAGCCGTATTGAGGCACGTGTTCATCTTCAGGCTGAGGCGGCTTCTATCGCGAACGCCTTTCGAGATGGAATCCCGCCCGCCTGGCGGCCGCGCAAAGGCAGAATCGATCTCCTGGTGAACGTGGAAGGCCCCTTCGACGACCTCGATGTACACGCGGAAAGCCGTCTCAGTGACGTGCGGGTGGAGCGTATCCATCTGCCCGATACACGTCTGGCCGCGACCTACAGCAACCAGTCGGTCACCCTTGATTCCCTGCGCATGCATGGAATCGGCGGCGTGATCGACGCTTCAGGACGATTGGACCTGATCGATCCGATGCTCTACCGTGTGAACCTGAGCGGCCGTCGTCTGAGTCTCGCAGGTTTGTTTCAAACGATCGGTATCGAGAATATCGGTCTGGACGGGCGCATGAAACTGACCCTGCAGGGATCCGGTCCGTTAACCAAACCTGCTCGAATGACGGCCGGTGCGTCAATCCGTCTCGATGATGCCACCCTTTACGGCACCCAATGGAGCACGGCTGCCGTGCAGGCCGGTCTCGACAAGGGAGACGTTAACCTGGTCGCAACCCTCGGCGCGAACCGCCTCACCGCAAACGGCCGAGATCTGTTCAATACCCTGCAGGCTGAATTTCAACTGCATGCCCCGGAGTTGCAATCTGTTGCCGAACTCGCAGGTCTTTCCCCGACATCGGGTACGTTGCATGCAATAGGCAGCATCTCCGGACCCTTCAACGACCTTGCCATAAAGGTGCGCACAGCGACGGACAGCCTGATATTGGTCGGAGTACCAATCGACACATTTTACGCCTTTGCCGGAATGCGCCATGGACAGGTGATCATCGACAGCGCGAAGGTGGGCACGCAGTTCGTGGTGGATGACAACCTGACCCGTCGAGTGGAGATGCTTGAAGGCTTGCGCGGCAGGTTCTATTTCAACGCAAACGTTTCCGGTGCGCTTGACAGTCTGCGTGCGGATGCCCTGCTGGCGGCGGGTTTCCTGGAGTACGATACCCTGTCCGTCGACACCCTCCGTATCAAGGCACTGCTGGATAACGAACGAATCCAACTGCAGCATGGGTTCTTTCAGCGGGGCGAGACCTTCCTGGGATTGTCCGGGCGATATATCATGCACTCGGCAGACTGGGAAGCACGTCTTATGCACGCCCGCCGGGACACAAGTGCATTCGGCTGGATAGCCGGCAGCCTGAACGATTCGATTCCTCCTGCCGGCGCGTTGCGAGTGGTTGGTACGTCTGGTAACGTTGACTCCGTCAGTGCGGCCCCGGCGGATTCGCTTCGGGTCGCGCTTCAAGGCAATGAACTGCGTCTGAGCGAACTTGCTGAGTTCTACCCCCTGCTTGCATCGATCCAGGGAGCCATCAACCTTGAAGGCAGCCTGCAGGGTTCGCTCGGTTCTCCGCATGGACAGCTGCAGCTGGGCGTACGCAACCCGGGGTATGGAGCGATGACTGCAGATTCGCTCGGCTTCGTTCTTCATTGGAAACCGGACAGTTTGCGGCTGGATCACGGGAGGATTTTTCTTCCCCAATCGGCAAGCCGGTTTTCCGGAGGCATCGTTCTGCAGCCTGACACGGCCGGACCTCCCCTGCCCGGTCCGGACAGCCGCTTTGAGTTCAAGCTGAACGCGGACAGTTTAAGACTGGAAGAGATCCGTGACCTGCTCGCACAGGATTCCCTTGAGATGTCAGGCCTGCTTGCCTATGACCTGCATGCATTCGGCACACTCAACAAACCGCGCATCAACGGTTCGATTCGCCTGAAAGAGAGCAGGTTCCGGACGGCGCCTTCACAACCGTTTGTTGACAGCATCGAGGTGATGCTGAGCTTTGAAGACACACTGTTTATCATCGAAAAAGCTCGTGCACACAGCTTCGACACACATTTCGACCTCTCCGGTCGCGTTTCGACACGACGGATGCGACAGTTCCGCACCGACCTTTCCCTGCATCTGAACGACAGCATCGCCGTCAAGGTGGAAGGTCTCGCCGGCACGGATACTCTAGCACTCCGAGGTCGAGCCGATTCATTGCGTCTGCACCAATTCCGACCCTTCGTTCCGGATGTCGACAGCCTTGGCGGCATGCTGAATGTGAAGGTGAACCTGGCGGGCAGACCGGATCAACCGGACATCTCCGGTGACATTTCGATCCACGACCTCCTCCTTCAAAGCGGTGTGCTGCCGGTGGATTTCGAACATGGGGATCTTCAGGCTGGTTTTCACGGCGATTCCCTGGTCGTGGACTCTTTGCACGCCCTGGCCAACGGCGGCAGGATCGGCGGATCCGCACTTGTGGTGCTGAATCCCGGCGGTCATCCCTCAGCCAACGGCACCCTGCAGGTCGGGAAGGTACGATTCAGCGAAAAGGACACCTATACGGCCGCGATCGACACGATTAATCTGCAACTTTCCACCCGCGGCCCCGACTACCGACTCAGCGGTATCATCGACATGGGCGAAGTGCGCTATACAGAAACCATCGGACTGCAAACCCTGCTTCGCCTCACACAGGGTCGTGCCCGAGTAAGTCGCACTCCCGATACCACCATGTTTGATCGTCTACAATTGAGTATTCGTCTTGTGAATTCTGATCAACTCTGGGTCGACAATAACCTTGCCGAACTGCGTGCATCGGCCGAATTCGAGATTGTCGGTTCCCCTTCACGTCCTACCCTGAACGGCCGCCTGCGGATCGTTGAAGGGCACGTGAACTACCTCGACCGCGAGTTTGAGATCCTGACAGGAACCCTGGATTTCAACGATCCCGACAGAATCAATCCCTATGTCAATCTGAGTGCGGAAGCGGAAGTGACTGAGTACCGTTCCATGGACACGTACCGCTATACGATCACTCTATCGATCACCGGTGAAATGGATCAGACCGAGATCACCCTGACCTCAGACCCTCCGCTGGATCGTGCCAACATCATCAGCCTGCTAACCCTGGGCTCCTCACGTCAGCAAAGCGCCGGCGGCGGTTCCGCAGGGACGGAACAACTGATCGGTCAACGTGCGGGTATGCTCGCCGGGCAGCAGTTGGCAAGCCTGGCGGGACAACGGCTCGGCTTGAGCGAGCTGACCATCGAAGGGAACCTCTTCGCGGACGACCGTGCTACCAGCCCGCGCATTTTTGCCACCAAGCAGGTCACCGACGATCTCGAAATCACCTACATCACACGCATCGGGTATCTCGACGAACACGGCATCCGTTTGAACTATTATCTGACCGATCACTTCAGCGTGGAGGGACAGGCTCAGCAGAACGGCGAATCCGGCATCAACCTGCGCTACAGGATACGGTTCCGATGAAACGCCGGTTGAAATGCATACTGCCCCTGCTGATCCTGCTACCGGCAAGTCTTATGTCCGCCGCCGAAAAAGATGTGACCGATTTTGCCGTTGAGAAGGTTCGATTCGAAGGCAATCAGCAGATCAAAGCCAAGCAATTGCGTAGCGCGATGATCACACGACCTTCCACGCTATTGAATAAGAACCCCTATCGTCCCCAGCTGCTCAAAGAGGACATGCAGTATGTCGAACGATACTACAAGGACCGCGGTTTTCTGCAGGCGAAGGTGATCGGGTATGATGTGCGCATCGATACCTCTGCTACCGATGTCTTCATCACGGTGCAGGTGGAGGAAGGCAACCGTACCTTCGTTCGTTCGGTTGAGTTCGAGGGCAATACCGTTTTCTCCGATGAACGATTGGCTCGTGTTCTGAAACTGTCGCCCGGCGATCCATTACTGCAGCTCCGCATCGATGACGGCATGGTCGCCATGCTGGCCGACTATGCTGACAACGGCTATGTCCACGCCAACGTCGAAGAACGTGTCACGGTAGATTCATCGGCGCGTGAGGCGGATGTGAAACTGATCTTCGAAGAGGGCGCGCAGTATTTCGTTGATTCGGTCAGGGTGAAGGGCCTTGAGATTACGCAACCGTTTGTCGTACGCCGTGAGATTCGCCTCGAACCGGGCGACAGCCTGAACTATTCACGTATGCTGCGCTCCCAGCGTGAACTGTATCGTACCGGCCTGTTTCAAAGTGTGTTCATCAAATATCAACCGCCGCAATCCCGGCGAGGCGACACCAAAGATATTATCGTCGAACTGGAAGAGATGGACCCGATCGAACTGCAGCTCACTGCCGGTTACGGTTCCGTGGTGCAGGTTCGAGGCGGTGCCGAGATTGCCCATCGCAACTTGCTCCGCCGAGGTCTGACAGCTCGACTGCGAACCGAAGGGAGCACCATCGGCTACCGCATTGAAAGCTCTCTCACCCTGCCCTGGACCTTCGGATACGACTGGGCAAGCTCGGTCTCCGGATTGCAGGAATATCGTATTGAGCCGAACTACGATTATCGATCCACGGGCGGGAAATACTCCCTGACCCACGATTTTTCCATGGACATCCGTCTCGCCGGCAACTACCAGATGGAATACACCGAGCTGCTGAAGGTGAAAACCCAGGAACCCCCGGAAGACATCAACACCAACACCAGGCGTGTCGAGGCAGCTCTCACGATTGACAAACGAAACGACCTTTTCAACCCGACCATGGGCTGGTACTTTGATGCACGTCAGGAGCTGGTCGGCTACTACCTCGGCGGCACCAACGACTTCGTGAAGGTGGTCCATGAATGGAAATGGTACCATACCATTCAATCCGGTACGGTTATCGCCACGCGTATCGAAGCCGGCTGGGCGGACAGCCCCTACGGCTTGATCGACATCCCGTTGAATGAACGCTTCTATGCAGGCGGGCCTTACTCGGTACGCGGGTATTCCCTGCAGGGCATCGGCCCCCGAGATTCCGAAGGTGTGGTCGTCGGTGGACGCGCCAAACTGGTCTGGAATGTCCTGGAACTACGGCAGACCATCTGGCGCTGGATCGGCACCGCGGCTTTTTTCGATATCGGCCAGGTCTGGGCCAAATCGCATCGATTGACCAATCAGTCCCTGCTTACATCCCCCGGTATCGGCCTGCGTGTCAACACTCCCGTCGGGCTGGTTCGTGTGGATGCGGCTGTCCCTTCTCATGAAATGCGTTTCAAAAAAATCAAGCTATGGTTCGGTGTCGGGCAGACATTCTGATTTCCGTGCTCTCGGCAACATTCCATTG
>WJJA01000496.1 GCA_014729955.1 bacterium | reverse complement strand
GTACTCGCTCATGCTGCGGCGGGACAGGTCGTTGGAATCCGTCGCGACCACCCACCAGATGTACTCCTGATAAGGATCGGTGGAGAGGCCCGTGGTGTCGAGGGAAATCGGGAAAAGCGTATCCTCAATGCCGTCATACTGCACAGTATCATCCACCGCGGTGAGATAGAGGGCATAGGTGACCGGATCGCCTTCCGGATCGACGGCCTCCTGCCATTCGAAGGTGACATCCCACCGTCCGATTTCACTGCCGTCCGGCGGGGATACCAGGTCAAACGGAAGAGGCGGATCCTGTCCTTCCACGACAGTGAATTCCGCGGTGTCGGTATCCGACAGCTCTTCGGGATTGGTTGCGGTAAAGGTGATGGTCTCGGTGCCGCGCCAGTCCGGATCGACCAGGTTCACCTGTGCGACACGGTTGACGATGACCACTTCCAGGTGCGCGCTGCCGTCGGAAGCCCATTCGATCATGTGGTCGGGGTAGTTGGGATCGTCCACGTACTCGTCCAGGTCGATCGGATCGAAGGGGGAGGAGTCGGTGGTTTCCTGGTCCGGGATGTCCCCGACAACCGGCGGTTCACCCCCGGCGATAATGTCCATCGTGACGGGGATGTTCACCAGTGTCTGATCCGGATCATTCGTCTGCAGGTCGAGTAATGCTTCAAATGTGCCCAGCCCCATCCCGGTCGCATCAGCGGTGACCGATATGGTTTGCGACTGGTTCGGTGCGGTGATGCCGGTGCGCGGATCGACATCCAGCCAGGTGATGGGCGGTTTGATCTGAATTGCAAACTCGCTCTGGATGTAGGGCGTGTTGTGCACCACGGTCAAACCGACGGTATGGTCCTCGTTCTGGATACCAATCGTTCCGCGATCGTGCCGCGGGTCATTTTCACCCTGCATCTCCATGTACTGGAACGTGATGCGCCCGCCGGCGGTCAGGATCGCCTGCAAGGTGTACGGACCGCCGCCCGGATCGGGATCGCCCCACCCCGGCAGTTCTTCGTAGGTAATCACCAGGCTGTCGGTGTTGTTGCTCCAGGCGTAAATCGACCCCCCCTCGCTCAAGTCCATGTCATCCCACCACGGCGCAATGATCGCGTCGGGCGCTTCCTCCGACGGCAGGTCACGGTTGGAATACCACATGAAGCCGTTTTCGCCGGTCTGATTCGGTATGAACGTGAGGAAGCCGTTGGTATGAATCCAGAGCTCATCGTATTCGATCCCGTAGAACGGGAACGTAAAACCGATATTGATCGGGTCGTCGGAGAAGCCGTCGTCCGGATCGTCGCCGAACTCGGTGATTTCAGTGCCGTACTCGCTGTGCCAGTCGTACACCGGACCGGCGGGATCGTCGGAATCGATCCATTCATAACCGAACGCATCAGGTCCGCCGAAGTCGTCCAGCGCCGGGGGACCGGGCCGTTCCGCCGCATGCTTGGTTATCGTTGAGGCGTTCAGCTGCACAGTCGGACGGGTGCTTCGTGCTCCGGCAATGCGTTGCGCGACCTGGTTCGCGGCGAGGGGCAGCGGTGTCATCCCGGCACGTTGCCGCGCGCCGGCCTGGCTGACCGTTGCATCGCTGACCTGCAGGCTCCAGATCAGGGGCAGGGAACCGACATTGCCGATATCAAAGGTTTCTGTCCAGTTCTCCCCCACGACAAGGGTAAACTCGAGGTCCGGCGATTCCGGTGTCAATTCGAGCACGGGGGGGTCGCCCAAGCCGCCGAGATCGTCCGTAAACAGAAGCGCACGGCCGGACTCAATCGTCTCGGCCCCTTCCGAATAATCCTGCCAGTAGTAGTATTGCACCCCGGTCTGCTCGCTCGGGCTTTCAATCCCGACCGTGGCGTAATCGTTGTCGGAATAGGCGCTGACACTATGATTCACGGTTTCGTACATCACCTGGATCATGCCGTTGCCGGTGGCTGTTGTCCAGACCGAAGGATCCAGCAGGATGATCTGGAACACCTCGCGGTCGCCGCTGTCGTAGAGCAGCGCGCAGTCCCACTGGACGATAAAACGGCCGTTGGGTTCATCGTGGTAAGCCCAGACCCCGCCGCCGTTGGTGACCATGTCGTCCCAGAATCCGGCGACCATCGCGGGCGGACCAAGCGGGTTGGGGATCGGCCAGTTGCGAAAAATACTGATGGTCGGGTAGTTTCCGAACGCCAGCCAGCCGTTGCTGCTGACAGTTATCTCGTCATGCACTTCACCGTAATAGCCGAAATCGAAAGGCAGGTCGACGACAACCGATTCGTCGTTGTCCGAACCGGTATCGTTCAGGTCCAGCTCGGTGCCCGTGCCTTCAATACTGGTCCAGTTGTAGGTCGGTACTCGCGGGAAAAACACGGGATCGTCGAGGTCGTCAATCGCCCAGTATGCGTATTCTTCGGATGGTCCGGTCGCGCCGCGCGCTACTGGGTCGCCTACATAATAATGGTACGTCATGGAATCGACCGCTCCGTCTCCATCTTCCATCACCAGGAGGAAGTCGATTTTTTCGCCCATGCGGGCTTCCTCAACCAGTTCAACCACAAAGGGGTCGCTGTTACTCTCGGTGTCTCCGGCTTCAACGGTGGGATAATCAGCCGTCTCGGTGGTGATCGTAATATCGG
>WJJA01000495.1 GCA_014729955.1 bacterium | reverse complement strand
TCTTGAGGAATCCCGATCGTAAGACTCCCTATGCCCTGAATATCGGATTACGTGAAGCCGTCGGGGAATATGTCGCCTTTCTCGGCGCTCACAACGTGTACGACACGGACTACATTTCGACCTGTCTGCAGGAACTGAACCGTACCGGAGCGACCGGTTGCAGCGGTCGAGTGGTGGTGGAAGCGGCGAATCGGAGCTTACAGGCCCGGTTGATCAAGTGGATGATGAAAAGCTCGTTCGGCGCGCCGGGATTTCGCACTCAAAACGCAGGATATTCTGACAGTGTTGCATTTCCAGTATTCCGGAAAGCACCCTTGTTGGAATTGGGGGGGTATGACGAACGATTGCATCGGAACCAGGACAATGATATGAACGAGCGGCTCCATGCAGCGGGGCATGCAATGTATGTAACGGACAAGACGAAAGTAGTCTACATCGAAAGAGGTACGATCAAGGAGGCCGTAAGATATGCGTTTCGAAGCGGTCTTTGGAACACCTATGCACTGAAAATCAATGCAAGGTCTATGAAGCTGCGACACTTTGTCCCAGCAGTTTTCACACTGCTTGTGGGAGTAGGCGTCATTTTGAAGTTGTTAAAGGTCTTTGTTGCCAGGCTCTGGTTGCGGAAGGTTTGTAGGATTCTGGAGTTGGTTATTCCGCTCCACCTCGCTGTCGGAGCCTGTTTCGCCGCCGGGCAAATAAGAGAGTCTCGCAGTGCTGCAATGGTTCTATTGGTCCCGCTGTTTCTGGTGCACCATTTGGCCTACGGAACCGGGTCGATCCTTGGTTTTCTCTACGGCAGAAAAGGCGACGAGGGCTCACGGACTTATCGAACGAACCGCTTACCGCAGTAGCAATCACGGCGGTGCCGTCCGTTTTTCAGCCCGGCATGACACAACATGCCGGGCTGTGTGAAAACAACCACCTGCCTCCCAACATCGCTGTTCACTCATGACGCAGCGCCTCCACCGGGTTCACACCGGCGGCACGCAAGGATTGCCCGCTCGCAGTAACCACGGCAACGAGCATCGCCGCCAGGCCGGCCGCGCCGTAAACCCAGAACTCGAATCCGACACGATAAGCGAAACTCGCCAGCCAGCGGTCCATGATCAGGTAGCCCCCGATCCAGGCGATCACCATCGCGATGCTTACCAGAACTGCGAACTCTTTCGACAACAGGGTCAACACCGATTGCGGTGACGCACCCAGGACCTTGCGAATGCCGATTTCACGAGTCCGTTTCTGCGCCGTGTACGAGGCCAGTCCGAACACACCCAGCGCTGCGATGAACACCGCAAGGCCGGCGAAGACCATGAACAGGTTCGCCAGACGTTCATCTTTGCGATACAGCTTGTGCAGCCAGTCTTCATGGTAGGATGCATTGAACGGGAATCCGGGATTAACCTGCTCCCATTTCTCCTCGATCGCAGCCATCACATCTTCGGCTTTGTCACTCTCAACACGAATACCAAGTACCTTCCGAGGCATGTTGAAGCTTGTAAAGAAGAGCGGCTCGATTTTACTGTGCAGCGACCTGAAATGGTAGTCGTTCACCACGCCGATCACGGTCAATTGTACGTCACGGTAAGCGATGGTCTTCCCGAGCGGATCGTCCCACCCGAACTGCTCCACCGCCGTTTGATTGACCACTGTGGCGAGCGAGTCTGCAGGACGGTTCGCATCGAAACCGCGTCCCATGGCGAAGCTCATTCCGTAGGTATCAAAAAATTCAGCGTCTACAGCGTTGATATTGATCGTCCAGGGCTCTTCTTGAGGACGACCCTCCGGAAGGATGCCGTGCTGCCCACGTCCCATGCCGGGCATGACATAAGAAAGACTCACGTTTTCCACACCGGCCAGAGTCCGTACGGCTTCTTTCAGGACTTCACCTCGTTCGCGTGTGTCACTGTCATTGAGAAAGACCGTGATACGACGTGTCGGGTCGAAGCCGAGCGGGCGGTTCTTCAGGTATTCCACCTGCCGCCAGGCTGTACCGGCGGTGATCAGAAGCATGATCGACAACGCAAACTGGGCCACGACGAGGGTGCGTCGGAGCGTGGATCCCTGTCGCGTGGTTTCGTACCGGCCCTTCAGCACCTGCACCGGCCGGAAGCGTGACAACACAAATGCCGGGTAGGTCCCGGACAGGATACCAACGGTCAATGTGATCGCGGCAAACCCCAGTCCGATCTTCCAGGGTTCGACAAAGGAGAAATCGAAAGCGCGTCCGCTAAGCGATCGGAACAGTGGTTGACTCAGTTCCACCAGGAACAGGGCAATCGGCAAGGCAACCAGCGCGATGATCACCGCCTCGCCGAGAAACTGCATCATCAACTGCCCGCGAAATGCGCCGACAACTTTGCGAAGGCCGACTTCACGTGCACGGCTCAGCGAACGGGCGGTCGCGAGGTTCATGAAGTTGATCGACGCCAGTGCCAGCACGCCGATGGCGATGGCCGCAAACGCGTAGATGTAGCCGATGTCGCTCTGGATCGGGTTGAAGTCATATTGAATGTGCCCGGAATGGAGATGCATGTCGGTGATCGGTTGCAGGAACAGGTCGATAGAGAGACGTTCCTCGTCCCGTCGATCCTTCAGCAGAGCTTTCGTCTTCTCAAGGACAACATCGACGTCGGCATGCGGAGAGAGTGTCACATAGGTTTGCAGAGTATTATGGTACCAGCTCCCCCACCAGCCGTAAAAGCTGTCCTGGGTATCGAGCGAAAGAACGAGGTTGGGTTGTACGTGAGATGTGGTCGGTGCGTCCTTCATGATCCCGACGACCTTGACCGGGTGGAAGCCGTCCCACTCGAGTCGTTGACCGATCGGGTCATCATCACCGAACAGTTTACGGGCGGTCTCTTTGGTGAGGACAACTTCATCCTTGCCGGCGAGTGCCGTTTCGGGATTTCCGCGCAACAGCTCAAAACTGAACACATGCCAGAAGGCATTATCAGCCGAGTAGCACTGCTGGATGCGACGCTTGGTGCCGTCCTCCAGACCAAGCAGAACTGTTCCGTTCTGCATAATCCGAGCGGCGCCCTCAACTTCCGGCAGGCTCTCCGCCATCGCGGGGCCGAGCGGTTCCATGGTGTAGGAAACGTTGTTGTAAACCTCGCCCCACTGCTGGATCTCGACGACACGATACATGCGGTCGGAATCTTCATGGAAGCGCTCGAAGGACAGTTCATGGCCGATGTACAGCAGAATTATTGCACCGACGGCGATTCCCAACGCCAGCCCCGAGATATTGATGATACTGTAGAGCTTGTTTCTCCACAGGTTCCGGAATGCGATCTTGAGGTAGTTGGCAAACATGGTCCCATGCTCCCTGTTTGGGTTCCCCCTTCGAAACGGCTCAGCCCCCTCGACTACGTTACATTCTTCACACGAACTGTGAAAATAGACCCGGTCGTCGTGACAACCGGGCAGTGGACTATTCGTACCGCAAAGACTTCACCGGATCGGTATTGGCGGCCTTATACGCATGGCCGGCGACCATCAGACCGGCGACCAGGATGGCCAGGACTGCACTGACCAGATAGACGCCCACACCGATCTCAATCCGGTACGCAAACTGTTCAAGCCGTTGGTTCATCAGGAAGTAGCTTGCAGGCACGGCAAGGAGGTACGCAATGCCGACCAGTTTGAGAAAATCGCGCGCGAGCAGGCTTACAATGGTCATGGACGAGGCGCCCAGCACTTTTCGGATTCCCACCTCTTTACGACGCTGTTCCGCAGCGAACGCTGCCAGTGCGAACAGGCCCATGCAGGCGATGATGATCGCAAGGCCGGTAAACCAGGTAAACAACCGTCCATTGCGGATTTCGTCCTTGTATTGTTCATCATAACGCTCATCGACAAAATAGTAGTCGAACGCTGCACGGTCGGAAATCCGCTTCCAGACTTCTTCAATTGAGTTCACGGTGCTTTCTATGTCGCCGGCCTTCAATCGAATGAATACGCTCCGGGGATCATACTCGGTCGCTTTGATGACGATGGGGCGTATGGCTTCACGTAACGACTCGAAATGGAAGTCTTCCACCATACCGATCACGGTCCAGGTTTCCGTTTTGAGTGGTTCCAGGTCCTGGATGTCGTTGATCTGCTTGCCCACCGGATCATCCTCCCAGCCAAGCATGCGGGCGGCGGCACGGTTGAGCAGAATTTTGTCTTCTTTGTCTGTGGCGATCTTTTCATCGAAATCGCGACCCGCGACGATGCTCATCCCGAGCTTCTGCACGAAATCGGGCTGCACGTATTTGGTCGCCAGGAAAATCTGTTCACGCTCCCGCCCCGGCAGCAGGTACACGGAATTACGCTGGGATCCTACCATACCGGACAGTGCGCTTGTTACGCTTTCCACTCCCTCCAACTGCTCGATCGATTGTATCAGGGCTTCATGCTGTGGGCGAATATCACTGTCATACAAATTCAGTGTAAGCAATTGCTCACGATCGTAGCCCAGTTTCTTGTTGCGTGCGAACTCCACTTGCTGCTTCATGATCAGGGTGGAGGCGATCAGGGTGATCGAAATCGCAAACTGCAGGACCACCAGGGCGGCACGCAGCCGTGCGCCGGTGTTGCTGGACGTCGATTTGCTTTTCAGCATGCTGACCGGACGGAACGACGACAGGAAGAAAGCCGGATAGGTCCCGGCGACCGTGCCGACCAGCAGCGCGAAGAAAAGGGCAAAGGGTATGAGTTGATACTGAGCGATCAGACCGAAACGCATATCCCGTTGTAGAAGTGCGCCGAACGTGGGTAGCAGCAGCTCAACGAGGATCACGGCAAGCAGCAAGGCGCCGAATGCCAGCAGCACCGATTCCATCAGGAACTGTCGTGCAAGATGCCTTCGCGATGCGCCCACGGCTTTGCTGACACCGACCTGCTTGGCGCGTGTCGCCGATCGTGCCGTGGACAGGTTCACAAAATTGAGGACGGCGAGCAGCAGGATGAATACTGCGATGGTGGCAAACTGTCTCACCGTATGAATCGAGCCTTCCCCGCGCGCATCCATCGTGAAATCATTCGAATAGAGGTGGACATCTTTCAATGCCTGCAGCTCGATGTTCATGAAGCCGCCCATCTGTTCAATGAACTCGCGGTCACGCTCTTCAAACATCGCCTGGATTTCTTCACGCACTTGCGCAGGGTCGGCATTCGGCGCAAGAAGCAGGAAAGTCTGGTAGCTGATTTCACTGATCCAGGATTCATTGTCGTCACGTTCAAGCGAGCTGTAAGATGCGATAATCGGCACATCGCCGAAGAAATCCGACGGTTGATCCAAGTCCCGGAAGACACCACTGATTGTATACTCATACCTGTTGTTGAAGAGAATCTTCTTTCCCAATGGATCATCACTGCCGAAATACTTCTTCGCCGTTGCCTCCGAGATCACGGCGACATCCTTTGGCGCCAATGCCGTGCTCGGATTGCCCGCAACGAGCTGAAGATCAAAAAGATCGAACAAGCCGGAGTCAGCCCACAAGATGTGACGTTCCAGGAACATTTTGTCTTCGTAACGGACCGGTTCCTCGCGGTCCATATAATCCAGACGCACCCAGTTCTCCACGTCGGAAAGCTTGTGTGTAATGTTCGGCCCCATCGGGGACGACGATATGGGGACGTACAGATGCTGGTTTTGACCGATACGGCCGTTGAAGACGATTCGTACAAGGCGGTCGGCGTTTTCATGAAAACGGTCGTAGCGGAACTCATGCAGAATGAAGAGCCCGATCAGCAGAAAGGCGGCCATGCCAACTGACAAGCCGAGCAGGTTGATGAATGCCGAAAGACGATTCGCGCGCAAGGTGCGTAGAAACAGCTTGAAGTCGATCCAGCTCATGATCGGTCTCTTGTTCAGTCATTCCCCGCGCAGTCGTGAACCGTATCGATGCTCGCATGCACCCGGGGTGCATGAAAACCTGTGACGTTGCAGGTGTGTATTGCTTCCGTTTGTGAAGGTCAGTCCAACCGGGGAGGAGTTGCAGGCGTCTCTGCCTGCTGCCCCGCATTTGGTTGCGTCAACCCTGTTGCGGCAGTTCTTCAGAACTGCCGCCGGCTGTCCGATCTGATGATCTTACAGAACGGCTGGTCTCATCAACTACACCAGCGGTCGTTCCATCACGTTTTCCGTGACCACATGACCGTCGAACAGATGGATGATCCGGCTGCTGTATTCCGCATAGGTCGGGGAGTGGGTCACCATCACAATGGTCGTACCCTTCTCGTTCAGCTCGGTCAGCAGGGACATCACCTCGTCACCGTGGGAGCTGTCCAGGTTACCGGTCGGCTCGTCCGCGAGGATGATCTTCGGATCGGCGATCACCGCACGCGCCACCGCGACACGCTGCTGCTGACCGCCGGAAAGCTGCTGAGGGAAGTGGTTGCGACGGTGCATGATCTGCATCTGCTCCAGCGCCGCTTCCACCTTCTTCTTCCTGTCCGACGAGGAAACGCCCAGGTACAGAAGCGGCAGTTCCACGTTCTCGAACACGGTCAGCTCGTCGATCAGGTTGAAGCTCTGGAACACGAAGCCGATGTTCTGCTTCCGGAGATTTGCACGCTGACGTTCGCTGTAACGTGATACTTCATGCCCTGTGAAATGGTACTCTCCGCCGCTAGGGTTGTCCAGCAGGCCGAGGACGTTCAGCAGGGTGGACTTGCCGCAGCCAGACGGGCCCATGATTGCGACAAACTCGCCCTCGTTGATCTCGATGTTCACGTTGTTCAGCGCAGTTGTTTCCACCTCTTCGGTGCGGTAGACCTTCTGCAGGTTCTTGGTCTGGATCAAAGCCATTGTATTGTTCTCCCGTTCGCCGCCCGTTCACCTCGGGTCGGCTCGTCCGTGTTATGTGTCCGTGTTCGTTCTGTATCGCTGCTCGTTCTTGTCGTCTCAACGTGATCGCGACTGCCTTCGGTTCGCTGATACGACCCGTCCGGCCGCCTGCCGGTTACACATCAATCGGTCAACACCAGCTTGTCAACGTCCCCGAAGTTGTCATAGGACGATGTTACCACGCGATCGCCCGGCTCAAGGCCGTCCAGCACCTCGTACATCTGTGTGTTCTGACGACCCAGGCGAATGTCACGTTTGACCGCTTCGTTCGAACCGTCTTCTATCACGTAGACCCAGTGCCCGCCGGTGCTGTTGTAGAATCCGCCTCGCGGCAGCATGATCGCGGTTTCCGGGTCGCTCATCTCCAACCGCATACGCAGGGTCTGGCCGCGGCGGATGTTCGCCGGCGTCCGTTGCGTGAACTCCATGTCCACGTCAAACCTGCCGTTCACCACCTGCGGGTAGATCTTGGTCACCACCAGGCGATAGTCTTCGCCGGCGATGGTTACTTCCGCGTTCTTGCCGATCTCGACACGCGCGATCCAGTATTCGTCAATGCTTGCGCGCACCTTGAAGTCGTCAAGGACATCGATTTGCCCGAGGCGTTCGCCCGGCATCTTCGTCTGCCCGATCTCAGCGTCCAGCGCAGACAACTGCCCGGCAATCGGTGCGCGAACGGTCAGGTTCTCCTGGTTCTCCTTTACGATCTCCAGATTGGCCTGCATGCGGTCCACGCTTTTCTCCAGCGCCTTCAGCTGTTCAGCGCGGAACACCGAGTCCTGCTTCGCCGATTCAATCGTCAGCTCACGTGTATTCACCAGGTAGTTGTACTGATCGCGCGCGTTCATGTACTCGTTGTCCGGGATCAAACCTTTTTCATGCAGGGTCTCGGCACGCTTCAGCTCACGTTCGGCTTCGGAGATTTGACGATCCAGGTTGAGCAGGTTGGATTGCAGGTCAAGACGACGCTGTTCCATCGCCAGGCGGGTGTTGCGCAGGTTGTTGGACTGCTCGTACATCTGCGCTTCACGAAACATGATGTCGAGGATCAGGTCGGTGTTGCCCATACGCAGGATCGGCTGTCCGGCGTCCACCATCTGGCCGTCCTCGACGAAAATGCGCTCGACACGGCCCCCTTCGACCGCGTCCAGATACACCGTGCGAATCGGTTCCACATTCCCGGTCGCCTGGATGAACTCCAGGAATTCCCCTTTTTCGACCGTGGAAATGGTGATCCGTTCGCTTCGTACCTTCAATCGGCTGGCGTTGTCCCCGAGGATGAATCCGTACACCGCTACCAGTAACACCGCCCCACCGGCGATCATCCAGGTACGCGGCCTCAGGTACCACTTCTTCTTTTCAATCGTTCGGTCCATGAATTCCCTCGCTTGCTTCCGCTTGTGAACTAGCGAACGCCGTGCCAGAATTGACGGTCTGAAGGTATGAAAAAAACGAAGTACTTGTTTTTGATAGGGGGAGGCAGGGATGGCCTGCTCCCCTTGTACTGCATACCTGAACCATGGTATGGGAGTACCGACTGCACCTGTTCGGGGACGTACGGGGGGTGTCCGAATTCGGACACTTTTCAATTCTAAGACATTTTCTTTACTGGACTTACGTTCGATTACGTGTGGTGTTTCGCAACATTGAGGAGTAGCATATTACAGCATGCATACCAGGCAGGGACGAGTGCCGGCCTGAGGGGTCTGCTTCTCAACTTGCCTTGCACATGGTCTCAGTGAGAGAACAACCCGGACCATGACGATCCGGGTTGATGAATGGCTGGAACCTTAAACCTGGTCAACTTGCCGGCTGCGGGGCAGCGTCCTGCGCGGCGGGTGCGGCGATTTGTCGCGGTTCGGTGCCGAACTCACGCCCGTGCTGCACCGCCCAGGTCATTGCCAGGGTGCGGTAGAGCATGTGTGCGAACTTGCTGTACGGCATATACCACAGCAGTACGAACACCAGCACGATATGGATGTAGTAGATCACATATGCGCCGACGGCAAAGTCCGCCCAGCGGAACAGCCAGGACAGCATGCCGGTGACCCCGACGAGAAAGACCATCCAGAGGAAGGACTGGTCCATGAACCCGTTGGCGCCGACATCGTCAGCGTTCTGCGCTCGACGCACAATCATCATCGTACCGCCGATGAAAATCGCCAGTCCGCTGACCGCACCGAGAATCTTCGCCGGGTTGGGCAGGTTGATCGGGGTCTCCATGATCGGCACGAACTGGCTGAAGAAGAGCACCAGTCCCGCGGTGGCCGCCGCGCCGATGAACCCGAAAAAGACCAGGATATGCGCGATCCGTCTCGGTCGGTTCTGCCCGCATTGCGCGAAGTACTTGTGGGTCAGTATGCCGCCGATGGTCTTGATCAACGCCGCGACGAAGCCCATCTGTGCGTCTCCGGCGTTGGCATGGTCCAGGGTTTTCCAGAACCTCACAAGTCCCACGGCCGCAATCGCAAAGATCAGGATGTTACCCCCGATAAAGAGCATCTCGGTGGTGCCGGCCGGGATGAAGTGGGTCAGCTCGATCTGGCTCGCTTCGC
>WJJA01000064.1 GCA_014729955.1 bacterium | reverse complement strand
TGCGTGGATTACGGTGTATTACATGGAAGACGGCGAGCTGAAAGAGAAGATCCGGCCGGCCCTGCAATTTCGCTTTCTCGATACACAGAGACGAGATCATGTCTCCGCCAGGATCTACCTGGATTCCTATCATCGCGGGAAACGTACTCATGCGTTAATGCATGAGATGCGAATGACGATGGTTGTGCTGCAGAGAAGCGGTGTGCATCCCGAGTTGGTCGAGCAACTGCAGGAGGTGTTGGGAGAATCCCCCGAAAAGTTGCAGGCTTCGATACCTGCACTCGATGAGGTTGAAGAACGGTTTACGCCCGAACCGGTTGAATCGAGCGACACCCTTTCAGCACGGGGTGGGGAAGAAGCGGGACGTCCGATTCCGGACAGCGTTGGCAAGGCAGATGTGTCGGAGGAGGATGCGCCGTCATTCGGTTTGAAAAAATGGCTTGCAGCTCTCAGAAATGCGATGGCTGCTTTTTCAGGCAAAATCTCCTCGCTCTTCCGACGCAGCAGAAAACCACGGTCCGCTGAGCTACAGGCCGACGCAGAAAGAGAACCGGCTGACAAGATTCATATTCGCAGGATTGACCGTCCGATTTGGCACTGGTTTGCGCTGGGGGGCGGTATTGTCCTCGCTGTCCTGCTCGGGCTCATGATCATACAGTTCGTAACCGATCGGGATCCGGAACTTCCCGCTGTTTCCGCACCGGGCACGGAAATGCCGGCCTCTGAATTGACCATACAAATCGCAGCGAAGAGAACCCGTGAAGGTGCAGTCGACTTGATTCGAGACTTACGCTCGAAAGGAGTGGACGCTTACATGGTGGGCGATGAAGGCGCACGCTGGTTCCGAGTACGTGTCGGTGGTTTCGAGACACAGATACAGGCAAGACGGGTGGCGGATTCTCTTGTTGCGGTCGATGCCATTGAGGAGTATTACATCGCTCGTTTTGAACCGGGACGTGTGCCGCCGGACGTCGAGCAGGAGGAATAGGATGGAGGAACCTGCAGGGAACATGCGATGGGACGTTTCCGGCTTCGGGCGCATCTGCTATGATCGCGCCTTTCTTGTGGAGTCATATCCCGATCCGAACACCAAAACCACATCGATTGACCGTTACAGGGGATTCGGCAGTCCGGTACCGGTGGCACTTGCGCAGCTGTCAGTCTGGGGGCGTTCGACCCTGCTCTGCGCAGCGATGGGAGATGACGATGAAAGTCGATACATCAGATCGGAACTTCTAACATATGATATAGACACTCGTTATACCTATTCCGATTCCACCGCTCAGACTCCCACCGCATTTCTTGTTGTTGAAAAGAGCTCGGGAAAACGTACGGTTGTGTTGGATCGCAGCCTTGCGCCGATGAGTGTGAAAGACTTACCTTTTCAAGAGTTTGAACAGAGCAGGATGCTGCTACTGGATGGTTGGGATGCCGAGGCGAACATCCACTCTGCGAAGCGAGCACGTGAGGCCGGTGTGAAAGTGATGATGGATCTAGGCAACGTCCGACCTGCCATGCAGGATCAGCTTTCACATATCGACTGGGCTGTCGCATCCCTCAACTTCGCAAAGGAATATTATCCGGAAGCGGATCTGTTCGAGGCGACACGGCGATTGCGTGACACCGGCCCGGAGGTTGCTATGATCACCAACGGGTCCGGCGGAGTTGTGGTATCATGGGGCGACCGCGTTGAGTGGATGCCGTCTTATCCCGCTGAGACTGTGATCGATACAACGGGAGCGGGAGATGTCTTCCATGCCGGTTTGGTTCACGGCATCCTGGAACGATGGGATATTCCGCGTTGTGTGCAGTGGGCGGCGTCGGCCGCATCACTTTCCGTTCAGGCCATGGGAGCACGCGGTAGGCTTCCGTCGACCGAGGAGGTTGAGGCGCGCATCGCGAGGGGAGACCGCGTGTTTCCCACACCATAGGGGAGGCGACAGGTGGATACGGATAACGTGTTGTGGTTGCCGGGGTTGGAACCGTCCTCCAACGGCAAAAAAAACGGCAGGAACGGCAAAGTGCCGCATTCTGCCGAGCTGAAGGTGCCTGAAGAACTCGAAGCGGAATTGAACCTGCGGAAATGGCACGAATCGACGTTCTATACGGGTCCCTGGCACAATACCGTGCATCACGGCGACAACATGCTGACTCTTACCCAGATGCCCGCCGAAACCGTCGATCTGATACTCACCGACCCGCCGTATGCGATCAACTACGCGTCCAACCGTCGAGTGAAGAACCCGAAATTCCAGCATTTGCAGAATGATAACAGTACCGACTGGATTCCCCGCTTTGCCGAACATGCTTTTCGTGTTCTGAAAAACAACCGGCATATGTACTGCTTTTGCCGGCACGATACCTACCCGGATTTCGTCGCAGCACTGCAGGCAGTTGGATTCACCCTGAAGCGGACTCTGATCTGGGTAAAGAATAACCACGGCAGCGGCGACCTGAAAGGTGATTATGCGCCGCAGGACGAGTGGATTATTTACTGCCAGAAGGGTCGGCGTCAGCTTGCAGGGAAGCGTCACTCGAACATCTTGTATTACAATAAGGTAGCGAGCAAGCATCTCACGCATTCTACCGAAAAGCCGATTGATCTGCTGAAATTTCTGATCGGAAAGAGCACACATACGAAGGGCGAGTTGGTACTGGATCCGTTTGCCGGTTCCGGATCGACCATGCTGGCAGCGATCGAAATGGAGCGAGCCTACTGTGTAATCGAGCTTGCGGAGTATTATTATCTTACCACGGCAAAGCGGCAGAGCGAGAGCAACCAGTTCTCCCTGCAGGACGCATTGTATAAGATCCAAGCATAGGATATCCGCAGCCTTGATTGGACACTCGCCGCACTGGTTCAAGACGGCCTTTCTAAAGGTCATAAACACGGTCATTCTCCTCATCAGTTGCTCTCTTCCCGTTTCGGCCCAACCTCATGAAAGTGAAGAACCACGATACTGGGAATGGTCTCAGGAGGTGGACGTCGAAATGGACGTTCATCTTATCGACAGTTTGCGCACTTGGCACGGGGAAATCCGGCTCAGCTATATCAACCACTCTCCGAACACTCTCTCGGGCTTGTGGTTCCGCCTGCCGCCGGAAGCGTTACGAGGCGACAGTCGTGCCAACCGTGTCTATCACCGGGGTCGTAAAGGTCGGCTCGACAAGGTGCCGCTTGACCACTGGGGTGAATGCCGTGTTCACGCCGCCCGTGTAAACGGTATCGAGACAGCGTTTGAACAGGACGGCAGCGTCGGTTTTCTACCTGTTGACGGCGGAATTGAGCCGGGAGAAAAGGTGGAAACACGGCTCAAGTTCCATACAAAGTTTCCTGCCGGGCGTGCATCCTTCCGCATAGGGTACGCCCGGGGACAGTATAAAGGCGCATACTGGTTTCCCACGCTGTGCCCCTACACCGAGGACTATGGATGGGTTGTCAACCGGTACTATGGTACTGCCGAGGGATTCAGTGAGCTTGCAGATTACACGGTGCGGTACACGGTACCGTCACACTTTATCGTCGCATCCACGGGTGAGTTGGTCAACCAGGATGAAGTCCTGCCGGCGGAACGGCTCCGTTCTCTCACCCCCGGCCGCACGCCTTATCCTGAGATCGCTCAACAACCCGGTGACAGCCTGACCTGGATCTATCATGCGGAAAAAGTGCCGGACATTGCCTTCGCCGCCGATCCTCGCTTCCTGATAGATATCCGGAAATACGACACCTTTGAAGCGTGGGCGTTCATTCGAAGAGGCAGAGAGAAAGACTGGCACAATGCGGCGGAGTTGATTGGATGGACCGTTGAAGAGTTGGAAAAGATCTACGGTTCTTATCCCTGGCCGAGAGTGTACGCGACTGACTCATGGAGCGCCATGGAATACCCCATGCTCACCATGATGACCAGCCGTGCACCGGATTACGCGTATGTCATGATCCATGAAGTCGTGCACAACTATACCCCGATGATTTTGCACAGCAGTTCGGTGGATGAACCGGTTTGGGATGAGGGTTTCACGACCTTCATTGAGCATGAGTTAACGGAAAAATGGGTCGGTTTTAAGCGGAATCGGTCTGTCGAGAAGACCCGGGGGCTTTTCAGTAAAACATTCATGGTACGAGATGATGTGCTCCGCGGCAGGCGTCCGTACCTGGAATCGGTTCTTGATGGTCTCGACCAGCCCATGGTGCGTGGCGCCGACCCGGCACAAGACTATTGGCAACTGCGAGTTTCGACCTATTACAAAACACCTGTGATGCTGAATGCACTACGTGGTGTACTCGGCGAAGAAGCGTTCTGGAATGGATTGCGGGAGTTCTATCGACGACATAATCTAAGCCTGGTACGCCGGACCGATGTGACGTCGTCTATTGAAGCAGGCGCACGGTGTGGATTGGAATGGTTCTTTCATCAGTTCCTGGACAGCGCGGATGACATTGATTATCGACTCAAGCATGTCAGGTCGGCGAATGGAGGAGAAAGCGAGATCATAAACGCAGTCGTCGAGCGTGTCGGCGGGATTCGTCTGCCTGTGTTGATGGGTGTCGAGACCGTTGGCGGCGATACACTGTATGGACGGATTTCGTTCCTCAAAACCGACAGGATCCCGGACGGTGAGGAATTGTGGGGGAGTTGGGACCAGGTGCATGAGCCGGTGGATACCGTGCATGTGCGGATTGAACTGCCGCCTGGTGTGAAAGCACGACGAGTCATGCTCGACCCGAAGCAACACTATACAGACCGTAATCCGCTTGACAACGTTTGGCCTGACCTTCCGATACAGACGGTGTTCGACACGCGACTGCTGCCGTTGCCGGAACCGCCGGTGGATGCGTACCGACTGCAAATCTATCCCGGTGTCGGCTACAACTCCTACCAGGGAGTATCCGGCGGAATCGGCCTCAAAGGCAGCTTTATGGAACGGGAAAGCAGCTATCAGGCAGAGGTTTATGTTCCAAGCCGCAATATGGGTGATGATCCCCGGTTCCGGCTTTCACTTTTCCATCCTGTTCTTCGCACCTTTCAGCCGCCTCGAGGATACATGTCTGTCGGTTCCATGCACATGGATCGATGGATCGAGGGAGGGTTTACCCGTCAATGGTCGCATTTTCGCAACGGAGATACAAGGCTTGATACCCGTATCGGGGTAGGGAAATGGTGGCGTGTCGAGGAAAGCGTGTCGAATGAATCGTATCCGGAAAGCAGTGCGGACAGCTACTTCCATCTTCAGGTGGGACTATCACGATTAAAGGGATGGAAAAGTCTGCAGCAGACGTTTACCTGGACTGAAGGCTTGGGGGATGCTGCATACTACCGTGTCGGTTGGCAGGCATCCGATGAAAGACCTCTGCCGTTCGCGTGGTCAACGGCCTTTGACGCACGCGTCACGTATCAGGACTCGGAAGTACCATTCGGGTTTCGCAGTTCTCCCACCGCAGGCTCGCTATATTGTCGCCGAGGTGAGCCGCTCTGGGGTGCCCAATGGCATAACAATGGCGCGCAGTCTGTGTTCCCGCAGTCCCATACCAATGCTTCCTTCGCTCATATGCAGCACAATGTGGCGGTACGGTCTTTCATCGGCATGCAACTGGGTCTGCATCGCAATCTCCCGCGAATGTTGTCACAATGGAACTACAGACCACTTAAGCGCTTTATGGAACGATTACGTTGGGGCGGATATGCCGTCGCAGCTCGCTATCATGCTGTAGAAAACGGGGTAGACGTGTCAGCCTGGGAAGCCGGGGTAATGCTGGGCCTGTTGGATTTGTACGGGGTCAGCTTTCATGCACGCCTTCCCATGGCCTGGTCACAGCATCATGATGACGAAAGGGATGCCGGTACTCTCTTCGATTCAGATGAAGTCAACTTCGCCAATCTTATTCAAGTACAAGTGGAACTGCATACCTCTATTTTTACTCCATAAGGATATTTATGTCGATGCTCGACACGGGAATACCTGACCGTCCTTCGGTCCATTTCATCGGAATTGGCGGCACAGGTATGGTCTCGACAGCACGATTGGCCGTGGAATCCGGTTGGGAGGTCAGAGGCAGCGACAATCCGCTTTACCCTCCAACATCGGAAATGGTGAAAGCGTTGAATGTAAAGGTTTACGAAGGATATGCCGCGGAGAACCTGGATTGGAATCCCTCCCTCGTTGTAATTGGCAACGCCGTCAGTCGCGGTCATGTCGAGGTGGAAGAGGTACTGCGCCGTGGTATCCCTTATACAAGCTTCCCTGAATGGATCAAGCATCATCTCCTGTGGGAACGGAAACCGGTGGTCATCACAGGCACGCACGGCAAGACCACAACCAGCTCGATTACCGCCTATCTGCTTGACCGTGGTGGTAAAAAGCCGGGCTATCTGATCGGCGGGCAGCTGCTCGACTTTCCCCATTCCTCGCATGCCGGAGCTGCAGGGTGTCCGTTTGTGATCGAAGGAGATGAGTATGATACCGCTTTCTTCGATAAACGTGCCAAATTCTTCCACTATCTGCCCCATGTGGCGATCATTACTTCCGTCGAGTTCGATCACGGGGACATCTACCGGGATCTGGATGACATCAAACGTTCGTTTCGTTTGATGCTGCGTGCTGTGCCGCCCCAGGGATGGGTCATTCTATGTGCGGATCAACCGAATGCCCTGGAGCTGAGAGAATATGCACACTCCAGGGTTGTGACGTACGGCTTCGACTCGGATGCGGACTGGCGCGGCGAGTTGATCGAATCGTCGGCGGGGTTTCAGGGGATGGTGGTGTATCGCCACGGCCGTCGCCGGGCGGAGCTCGCGATGCCGCTATTCGGCCGTCACAATGCCCAGAACGTACTTGCAGCGGTCGTTGTTGCGGCACTGTCCGGTATTGATACATCCACCATCGCTTCAGCTTTGCTGGAGTACAAGGGCGTGAAACGACGGATGCAGGTGTTTCACGAGCAGGACGGTATCACCTATGTGGATGATTTCGGGCATCACCCGACAGCTATCCGTGAAACACTTGCCGCAGCTCGGCTGCGTTGGCCGGATCGCCGGCTTCTAGCCTTGATTGAACCGCGTTCCAACACCATGGTAACCAACAGGTTCCAGAATGAATTGGCTGATGTGTTGCGAAATGCCGATGAGGTTGTGTTCGCGCCGATCCATCGTCCGGAACGCATGACTCCCGACCAGCGTCTCAATCGAGAAGCGATACGGGACTCTCTGGAAGCAGAGAGTATCATGTGCCACGTATTTGATGATTTACCATCTCTTGAGCAATCACTATCCGACCTTGTTCGACATGGAGACGTGGCCGTATTCTTCAGTAACGGCAGCTTTGGAGGAGTCTACAGAAGAATCGTAGGAAAGGAAGGCGAGAACTGAGATGGAAGAACCTGCGAACGACCAGCCGGAAGAAAGCGGCGATCAATCACTGACCTGCCAGAACTGCGGTACGACCTTTCCGTTTACAGCACAGGAACAGCGTTTTTTCCATGAGATGGGATTTGTGACACCGCGTTACTGTCCGGCATGTCGGCGGAAGAGAAAGAAGGAAACCGCCCGCTCGGAGCCATGGAAGGATTTCTACGAGGTGACCTGTGATCGATGCGGAGAGGAGACTACCGTCCCGTTCAAACCGGTACATGGACGGCCTGTCTATTGTCGCAGCTGTCTGAACAGTATCCAGCAGCAGGATTCCAGGGCAGTCGATGATACAGCGTCGGTTGACGGTGTGAAAGATGCCAAACCGGACAGCATTTCCGGATTGGGTCTGACACTTCATGAAGAGGCAGAGCGGCCTTACGAGAAACTGCAGAGAAGTGTGCAAACCATGATTGCACAGTGGGTGCAATCCGACGAGCAGGGTTGAGATCTATGGCCACGGAACGTATTGAATTTGTAAACCAGCGGGGAGACAATCTGGCAGCGATGCTGGAAACACCGGAAGAGGGTAGCCCGAAAATCTATGCGGTGTTTGCGCACTGCTTCACCTGTTCCAAGGATTACAAAGCGACGTACCGTATCAGCCGCACGTTGAGCCGTCACGGCATCGCAGTCCTTCGTTTCGATTTTACCGGGTTGGGTGACAGCGGCGGAGATTTTGCCGATACCGATTTCAGCAGTAATGTTATGGATGTTGCAGCAGCGGCTGAATGGTTGCGAACCAATGCTGAAGCACCGGTGTTGCTGGCAGGGCATTCACTCGGAGGTGCCGCGGTACTGCAGGCAGCTTCAAAGATCGAAGAGGTGAAAGGTGTCGCCGTGATTGCCGCACCGGCCGAAACCGGGCATCTTGCCGGTATTCTGAAGAAGAGATGGGAGGAGGCTGACGAAGGAGGGTACGGTGAGGTTAATATCGGGGGTAGAACGTTTCGTGTGGGACGGCAACTGCTGGAAGACCTTGAATCCACCAACATGCGTCGTACCATTTCGGCATTGAAACGCGACTTGATGATCCTGCATTCACCCAACGATCAAACCGTGCGAATGGAAAACGCATACGAGATCCTGGAG
>WJJA01000494.1 GCA_014729955.1 bacterium | reverse complement strand
CTCCACCGCCTGGGGAGGTTCCACACCGAATTCCTCTACCAGTACATCCTCAAAATCGAAGATGAACTGCCGCATATCCGCGTAAAATGCTTTCGGTCGCAGTGTAAAGTGGAGGAACATCTTTTCAAGGGTAGGCCCGATGTAAGGATACACTTTGCGGAGGTTCATAATGCGGTACGGGTAGAACGCGCTGCCGTCTTCCTGACGAAGATCATCTGCCGCACCGGCCGGGAATCCGTCTCCCCGCTGCACCGCCTTGAAGCTAACAATACCCTTCGCAACCACATAGTTCAGCACATTGCCAAGGCTCCATAGATCAAAATCGTGGATATCCTGTTTCAGGTCGAAATCAATCCAGCGAAACACATGGGAATGGGACTCGATCAGGATGTGATCGTTGCGGATGTCGCCGTGGCAGAGGTCGTGGTCGTGCAGGTGTTCGATGGCTAGCAGACAGGGATACAGCTTTGCGAGCACATGGGGAAGATCCTGCTCGTAGTATTCCAGGTGGGATTGATTCGGGTTCGGGATACCGGCGAACAGGCTCTGCCCGGGGATGAAATCGATCACACGAACGTTCTCGCCGTTTTCGTCATGCACCGTGAAGCCCTGCATGAATCGGTCATCTCCGTGTGTCAGATCCAGAACGCCGCTCTCCTTTTCCGGACTGCGGTAGCATCTGATCTTAAGCAGGCTGATATGGACGTTGAATTCTTCTTCGAAGACCGTCTTCAGGATTTTCGTCTCGCCCGATTCGAGGTCAATCGCACGAAACACCCAGTACTTGATCTGATCTTCCAGGCCGAAGCGCGGCTCCTTCATGTTACCGCGAATGAGATAGTCACGACCCGCCAGCCGAAATACATCACCACGCAGGATGTCCATCGGATCTTGTGCGGATACATGCAAACGTAACCGTCGTGAATGTCGCCCGGTCACATCGTTTATGCGCTCCCGCAACCGGTTGCGTTCGGAGCTGCTGATCTCTATCGGCATCGATTCCGTCCCCATCGTCACTTCTTCAAAGGTAGAGAGATCCGCACGGAACGTACAAGCATCAACATGACACAGGTGAAATGTGAACGGGCATATCAGGCAACACACGGACAATTGACTTCAGTCGACCGGATGTTATCCTGCTTTATGTTCAGGGTGTCTAACTCTAAACGCGCCAACTTTGTTTCAGTCATCATGGCCCAACCCGGCTGTCGACGGTATCTTCCAGCCCTGTTTGCTCCAAACGAACTGGATTGGAACGATGCTGAAAGGCCTTTCGAAGGAAATCGCGCAAGACAAGTTGATCGACGGAAGAGAAGTCGCGGCGAAGATCCGGCGCCGCGTGAAGATGGAAGTCGACGACCTGAAGGCACGGGATCGTCAGCCGGGGCTGGCTGTACTCCTTGTCGGTGATGACCCCGCTTCGATGGTGTATGTTCGCTTGAAAGAGAAAGCCTGCGAAGAGGTCGGCATTCGATCTGCCATTGAAAGGGTGCCGCGCACGATCACCCAGGATGAGATGGTGGGCCGTGTGCTGGAACTGAACGCTGATTCCCGTTATCACGGTATCCTGATCCAGTCGCCTCTACCGAAGCATATCGACGAGGACGAGGTTGTGCGTGCCATCGATCCACGCAAAGACGTGGACGGTTTCTCGCGCGAAAAAGTTTAACACCGGAACGTGGTCTTCAACGAAGTTGGTCACCAACCGCTCACAGCCGAACATTCAGGATGGATCATTCTTCTCCTCGTCAGGGGTATGGATATCGAGCATTTTCATCCCTGAGATATAGTCTACTTCTTTGATTTTTCTCAACATCAGCAGCTTCTGCACCAGGTTATGCATCCGGTCGACCTGGCGCTTGATCTGATCGGCCAGGGTATTCTGATCCTCTTTCATCAGTCCACGCATTTGAATCAGGTCGGCCTTGGCCTGGATCACAGCAAGCGGGTTGTTGAATTCATGGGCAATCGTCGCAGCCAGTTGGCCGGCGACCTTGAGTTGTTGCGCCTCAAGCTCGATGTCACGAGCACGGCGTCGCTCTGTCTCATCTTCCAGAATGCCGATCCCGGCAAAGACACGGCCGTGCTCATCCAGGATAGGGCTGAAAATGGCGCGTAAGGGAATACTCTCGCTCGTATCCGTGAATGAGTGTTCCGTCTCGATGATCGTCTCATGCCCGTTCAGCGAGTCACGAAGCGCTTCGAGCAGTTCGCTTCCCTCGAACAAGGTGTCCATCTGCATAGACTCGATGGCGTCTCGGGTACGCTGGACGATTTCCAGGAAAACTTCATTCACTTCCAGCACACGTCCCTTCGCATCGTAGTGTACGACAGCCAGAGGAGTGTGCTCAAAAATGAGGCGGAAGCGCTCTTCGCTGCGACGCAGTTCGGCGGTTTTCTCATCGACCAGCTCTTCAAGCCGGCGCTTCTGGTGCTCGACCTGAGCGAGGCGAAGCTTGACGATGATATAAATCATGCCCGCCACTGCGAGACCATACAGCAGGTACGCCCAGATCGTCATATACCAGGGCGGTAAAATGGTGAACTCGAATCGGCCGATTTCACTGATGCGTGACTTGTTGTCACGACCTCTGACCTCGAAGGTGTATCGTCGCGGGCCGAGGTTGGTGTAGTCCCGGAAGTACTCCTTCTTCCAGACGGACCACTCATCCTGCAATCCTTCAAGTCGAACCTGGTATTCGATCTGCTGCGGGGCGTCGAACAGCGGCAGGGAATAGGTTATACGGAGCGAATTGTCTTCATAAGGTATTTCGAGGGTTTCCCAGTCGGGCGGGCAGGTTCCGCCGAAAAGAGTGTCGGTCTCGGTGAAGATCCCTGTCACCCGCGCGGCAGGGAAGGACGTTGGGTGATCCGGAGATTTGATT
>WJJA01000063.1 GCA_014729955.1 bacterium | reverse complement strand
GCGTTAATCACGAGGTTGATGACAACCTGCTCCATCAACGTGCTGTAGCCGCTCATTCTGGGTGCATCATCCGGTATGTCAAGTTGCAGCATGATACCGTGAGAGCTGATCTGCGTTTCGATGAGTTCAAGCGCGGATCGGACGGCGGCGTTCAGGGAGAAGGGCTTGGGATCCTCAGTGTGCCCGCTTCGCACCAGCGAGCGCATGTGCTGAATGATCTCCGAGATCTTGTCACCCTGGCTTGAAACGAACTTGATGCTTTCCAGCAGTTTTTCTCTTGACAACTCCTTCTTTCGTTCTTCCAGGAACAGCAAGCCGTCCACGGTCACCTTGATTGCATTCAGGGGTTGATTGATCTCATGGGCGATTCCACCGGCCAGCGTACCGAGCGCCGCGAGACGCTCGGAGCGTGCCGCGAGACGGCGTTGCTGCGAAATCTCCCGGGTCTTCTGTTCGACCATCGCTTCCAGATGACGCGTATAATGCCGAAGCCGAAGCATGAGACGGATGCGTGTCGCCAGTTCCACCGCTTTCACCGGTTTTCGGAGGAAATCATCGGCCAGGCGGATGGCTTCCATCTGGCTGCGGAAATCCATTTCCCAGGATGTTAAGAAAAGGATGTTGGTTTTCTCCGTGCGGGGATCTTCCTTCAGCCTGCGGCAGACATCGATGCCGTTCATGTCCGGCATGCGAATGTCGAGAAACACCAGGTCAGGCCTCTCTTCGAAGGCTTTTTCCAGTCCCTCGCCTCCGGAAGAGGCTGTGTATATCTCGATGCCGGGCACAAGATCGCCGACAATGCCGAGCAGGGGCAGGAAATGGTCGATTTCGTCATCGACAAAGAGGATTTTGGAGGACGGCAGATTTGACGGCACTGTCATACCTTACTCTTCAATTTCGTGCGCCAGGGTCTCTTTAATAATCCGGCCGAATTCACTGAAGGTAAATGGTTTTGGGATAAAGGCTTCAGCCCCTTCATGAAGCGCGGTTTCAACTTCGCCCTTGCGGGAAAAGCCGCTGGTCACCAACACCGGGACACTCGGCTGCAGTTCTTTCATGCGTCGATAGGTTTCCAGCCCGGCCTGTTTCGGCATGATCATGTCGAGCACCACCAGGTCGATCGTTTCATGGTGCACCAGGAACTGCCCCAGCGCCTCAATCCCGTTCGAGGCTTCCAGCACCTGGTATCCCAGTTCCCTGAGATACTGCGCGGAAGCGTATCGGAAGGTATCGTCGTCGTCCACCAGCATGATGGTTGCGTCCGAACCGGTAGGACGTGTTTGATGGATCTCCTTCCTGATTTCTACGGCTTCGCCCTTGTCCAATGGGAGGTAGATGTAGAATGTCGTCCCTACGCCAAGTTCGCTTTCAACCTGGATGATGCCGTTGTGAGCCTGTGTGATGCCGTAGCAGGTCGCCAGCCCCAGTCCGGTGCCCTTCCCCGGAGCCTTGGTGGTAAAGAAGGGTTCGAAAATACGCTCCTGCTCTTCTTTCGAGATGCCTAAGCCGTTATCACTGACGGACAATTCGACATAAGGTCCGGGCTTGGTATCGTGGATGGAAGTGAGTGCTTCATCCAATTCGACAATGTCGGTTTCAATCGTGATATCGCCCGCTCCGCTGATCGCATCGGCGGCGTTCGAACAGAGGTTCATGATAATCTGCTGCATCTGTGTGCCGTCCGCAGAAACCGCAGGCAGATCCTCGTTCAGATTGATACGGATTTCAATATCCTTCCGAATCGAACGCTGCAGCAGTTTCAGAGCATCGCGTACCGCACTGTTCAGGTTCATCGGCCTGCGTGAAGATTCGGTTTCGCGGGAAAACGTCAGAAGGTGACGTGTGAGATCGGAAGCACGGTCCACGGTGTGTGAGATCGTCCCGGCATTCTCCTGCAGGGGGTGGTTCGGCGGCAACTTGTACTGTATGTACTCGATATTACCCATGATCCCGGCGAGCATGTTATTAAAGTCATGGGCAATACCGCTGGCGAGCATGGAAATCGATTCCATTCGCTGGGTCTGCCGCAGTTGACGTTCAAGCGCATCTTCACGGGTTACGTCGCGCTTCACGGCGACGAAATGCGTAATCGCACCGTCCTGGTCGACAATCGGCGAAATGGAGGCGTCCTCACGGTATTCCCTGCCGTCCTTGCGACGATTGATGAAGCGCCCGTGCCACACCTTGCCCGACAACAGAGTGCTCCAGAGGTCATCATAGTAAGCACGGTCGTGGCGTCCGCTCTTGAACATGCGAGGGTTGTTGCCGACCGCCTCCTCCGACGTGTAGCCTGTAATCGCTTCAAACGCCGGGTTGACGTACTGGATTACGCCTTCCACATCGGTGATCACAATTGCTTCGGCCGCCTGGTCGACCGCAGCGGCCAGCCTCTGGATATACTCTTCCGTCTGCACACGTTCGGTCACGTCGATACTGTATTCCAGCATGCGCTCCACCGCACCCGCATCGCCCAAAATCGGGTAGCCGTGGACCTCGACATAGCGCTTGTTGCCCGCCGCGTCATAATGAATATGCAGCATCGTGGCCGGCTTGCCGGTCTGTCTGACCTCACTGAGCGGGCAGGGATGCTCGACGGAATCACAGGGATGGTCGGCTCCGTGTAGAGCAAAGCAGTGCCGCTCCTTGCCGAGATGGTTGCGAGCGGTTCGATTGGCCATCAGGATTTCATGGGACTCTGCGTCCACGATAAAGAACGGATGGCTCAGCGATTCCAGGATGGTTTCCAGCAGTTGGCTGTGCACGGTTTCCATCTCCACACCGTGCCCGGACGGGGTAATCTCCTCGATTGCACCAAGAATGCCGAGGATGCGCCCGTTTTCGTCAAACAGTGGCTTTTTATGCACTATGACGCTACGGATGACATCGCCGGAAAGGATTTCATACTGTGCTGTGCGTGGTTCTCCGCTCAGAACCTCTTCATTATGCTCTGTCAGTTCTTTGGAGAATCGTGAATCGAATACCTCATGGTTGTGTCGATCGATAATCTCGCTGCGCGATTTTTGAATCAACTGCTCGAACTTCTGGTTGCAGTCGAAGAAACGATCCTGGTTGTCCTTGACGAAAACCGGCTGGGGCAATATCTCAAGTAACGCGGGAGGTACGAGGATATGGAGGTGTTCAGAGGGCTGTGAACCGATGGCGGGTTTTTCCTTGTCCGGCTCCTCTTCCTCCATCACTTCACCGAATCCCCACAAGCTCCATTCCGGCATGGGTCGATAGTCGGGTGCACAGGTCCAATTGATGCTTACCTGTTCGCCGGATGCCGTGTGCATACGCCATTGCCAACCCTCGCACCGTTCCAGTCCCCGGCGCAGGATGGCCCGAGCACGCTCCACATGGGCTTTTTCACGGAACAACTTCAGCAAGGCATCCGGCCGGCCGATCATTTCGGATGCCGGAAAACCGCTTACCTCTTCCAGTGCGCGGTTCCAGATTCGGATCATACCGTCCCTGTCGAAGGCGATCACCGGCATCGGCAGCGCATGGTAGAGACTCAGCAAAGCCGCCGAGGCGCCTCGGGTTGCTCCTCCATCAGAGAGGGTGAAATGACAGAGCGTGAGTCTCTCGTTATCTGCTTCGGCAGACAGAGGGGTAAGACTGAGAGTACCGGTCACAGAGTCTCCATGACCAAAACGGAACCGTATCGAGAGGCTATCAACAGGCTGGGCTGACTGTAAATGGATCAGCACGGCGTCGGATGCGTTTTCTCCCAGGGCAAGTGATTGCAAAGATCTCCCGGTCAACACATCCGGATTACCGATCTGGAGGGCTCGTGCGAAGGCATGGTTCGCATACTGGATTATGCCGTCGATCCTGACAATGACCGACGCAATCGGAGAATGGTCAAACGCCAGTCCTATGTGTTCCAGTTGCAGATTAGTGCCTGGTGTGGTCTGCATTGCTGGTTCTCCCAAGGGAAAACTGCGTCTTCATCAATCCGACAATCATTCCATTCACTGCGGCATGCCGATCGCCGGCGACTCCGCAGTGTACCCCGTTGCCTATCAGCGGACAATCCTTCTACATCCACCTGCGTCACTGCAAACGTACTATAATACGATAGAACAGACAACACCCAATTTACTATTTTGTCATTAATCCATATTTCCTCGTACTCTACTTTATTTCGTTTTTTGGGGGTTTTCTCCTGCTTGCAGGTTATTTCGGACTCCACCGCGGATGATCTGCGTCTTGTTTTCCGCTTTCTCAACAGAGTAAAACTCTCATTGCAGCAATCCAGATCGCTATCCCGAATATTTCATGAATGATGAAAGCAAGCTATGGTAAGGACTGGTTTTACAGGAAGATGTTCCCCAATTTGTCACTTCCTCCCGGCGACGGTTTGTACCCAGAGAGAAAAACCCATTTATTCATTCACCCTTCGGGCGGTCCCAAGCACGTCATCTGCTTTGTTCCG
>WJJA01000493.1 GCA_014729955.1 bacterium | reverse complement strand
TCAAGAAAGGTCGGACCGACAGTGTTTTGCATGGTGCCGAGCCGATCACGATTGTCTTTCCCTTCCCACTCGATCCAGTTCCACTTGCGGCCGAAAACCGCGCCGCTGACGGTCATGCCGACAATACCCGGATCGTCCGCGGTGGCCGGCCGCAGACGTTCAAGCGCCGCTTCCGCAAGCCCTTCATGTGCCGAGGCATGCAGGATGACGACATGCTCGCCGTGATAGCCCAACTCCTTCGAGGTGATATAGTGGAATTGCATCATCATGGCCAGAGTCATCATCATCAAGCCCGCCAGAATACCGACCTGCACGAGCACCAGCCCCCTGCGCAGACGACCCTTTCCGCCCGGACGCAGCTCTCCTCTCAATCCGGCGAGCAACGGAAATCCCGCTGTCCGGAGTGCAGGATAGGTCCCTGCGAGCAGGATCGTGAGCAAAAACGCCGCACCGACAACGAGCAGCATCCCGGCGGACACCTCAAGCCCGACCTCTTCACCCGTTATCTGCTTGACAAGCGGCCCCAGCAGATCCACCAGGACCAGTGACAGCAGCATCGCAACCAGACCGGTGCAGACCGTCTCCAGGAACATCTGCAGCGATACACTTTTCGGTGAAGCGCCCAGCACCTTGCGTACACCGATCTCGTGCTGCCGTGTCACACTTAAACTGATGGTCAGCATGGTGAAATTCGACGCGGCTATGAGGAGAATCAGCAGGCCGATGCCTAACAGGGTGTAGAGTGAGGAGGCGGAGCTGTTCACCGGAAAGGTATGCGGATTGCGAAACATCAGGTGCATGTCGGTCAGTGCCTGCAAACGATACCGCTCCGGGTCACGGCTCCAGTCGCCCTTGTGATCTTCTTCCACAGTGATGCTGCGCAGGGTCTGCTCCACACCGTGCGGGTCGGCATCGTCCGAAAGCTTCACGTAGGTTGAACTGAACAGGCTGAACCAGTGGTTGTTGTCGCCACCTGCCACTCCCGCTTGAGCGACCTCCTCATACCGGCGCTGAAACGGAATGAAGCATTCAGTTTTCATGCTGCTGTTAGCGGGCATGTCCTCGATGACCCCGACGACTTCAAACGGTTCGAAATCCCTGCGCGGAGCCATCAGAAGAGTCTCGCCGACCGGATCAGTACGATTGAAATATTTCATCGCGGCGGTTCGAGTCAGAACCACCGTGTGAGGGCGTGTGAGGAACTCCTCCGATTGGCCGGCGAGGACATCGTGCCGGAAGATTTGGAAGTAGCCGGGGTCAACATAGAGATGCCGCTGCTCGAAGGTGCCCGAAGGACGTTGCACCTGGGCATACCCATAGGCAACACGGGCGGTCGCCTCGATGCCGTGCAACTGAGGCAGCCAGTCCGGGACGATGTCCGCCGGTACCGTGGAGCTGAAATGGTCGCCGGTCATCGTGGCGGAGTCATCCCGGAGAATACGGTAGATTTTGTCGTGGTCTTCGAAATGGCGGTTGTAGGACAGCTCATGCAGCGCGTACAAACCGGTGAAGAGCACGGCGGTCATGCCGATGCTGAGCCCGGCAATGTTGATTAGCGTGTAAAGACGATGTCTCAGCATGCTCCGCAGGGCTGTGAGGAGATAGTTCTTCAGCATGATCCACTCGCGCGCAGGTGTTGTTCGGCTTCCCAGGGTAAATTGCAAGCGGTGTGCCTCGACACTAAAAACGGAGCAGACCCCGATGAGCGGTGAAGTTCAAGAACGATACCCGATGTTTGGAGGGCGCAGAAAGCGGCACATGGTCGAACAGCACGTGTACGGAATCGGACAGTTCGCTGTCGGTGCGTGTAGAACAGAAACGCCCACCGACAGGGTGTCGATGGGCGAGTATGGGGCGGAGGATGAGGGACTCGAACCCCCAAGGGCCGTCAGACCCGGCGGTTTTCAAGACCGCTGCCTTACCAATTAGGCTAATCCTCCGGGTTTGGAGCGACGCACGCAGACGGATTCGATGAGGAAAGTGAATCGTCACGCTGTCTGCAAGCCTATAAAATAAGGGATCAACCTGCAGGGGGCAATGCTGTGGTTGGAAGGTGTGAGCGAGCTGTACTTTACGGGCCGGCCCGGCGGAATGATGTGTTGGGGATGGCCTGTTCCGTCGATATGATGGAGAACTTCTCAGTGGACCCGCATCAAGCGATTCATTCGCTTTCGTCAATCGCTTTTTTCGCCATGTTGATCACACTGTTCAAGTCGGTGTCGGGCAGCTCGGGCTGCTGAAGGTTTTCAACAATCTTGGAAGTCATACGCAAACGGATCTGGTAGCCAAGCAGCTCCTCTCCGATCTGGTTGATCTTCTCGGGGTAAAGGTCCAGGAGGTTGGCGAGCAGGGCCATACCTGTACCGTTATTGCCCTGCAAAAAGGCATCAATCATGGTGTCCAGCACTCGGCTGAAATGAGGATCCTCGTCCGGACGTGCATCATAGAGATAATTCAATGATTCATCCAAAACCTATACCTCCAGATTATCCACTTACTTGCCGTCCCGATTGAACTCCGCAAACGTTCAGGATCGGGAACAAGAAGTTTGTTTTCTATTGTAAGCGCATATTACGAAACCAAACACTTGCAGTCAAGTGCATAGAGAACAAGACCCAAGACGTTTCAAAACACGAAAAGAACCAAATATGTCGATTCGTCTCTGAATTGCGCAGATGGACGATTCAAGCTGAAACAAGTGATACAGTACACTCAACCGGGATGTGGTTATTGTAAATGCGAAATACAGTAATCAGCTTGCCGTGGAACGAGTATCCCAATGGAGAGCTTATAATGGATCCACAAACGGGTAGTGTATGATTTGAGCACCCTTCTCACTGAACTGAAAGTGACGAGACTAACCCGAATCTTTCATGAATGGAGAGAACATTCTTTTCTAAAAAATATATTAACAATACGATAATATCACGACATGCAGTTTTTCTCAGGCACAGATTGTGTCCAGGCCAAACTCATTTTTTCATTCCCCCTTCGGGCGATTCCAACCGTGTCATCTGCTTTGTTCAGAAGGATTCGCGGTATGGCAATCCAGCATCATCCTTCGCGCCTCACATCTGACACAGTTTGAACT
>WJJA01000492.1 GCA_014729955.1 bacterium | reverse complement strand
CGGCACCTTGGTACGGTGGCAGTAGCCGACCGAATGGGTGTGGGTCTCGGTTTTCACCAGCAGGCCCTGCTGCTCCAGGTCCGCCAGCACGGCTTCGCGAGCCTCAAAACGGTCCATGCCGACATATTTTTCCGGGGCGGGATGCTGCACATGCGCGGTGACATCCAGAATTACAGGCATCTCGAGCCCGTGCCGACGGCCCACCTCGAAGTCGTTCGGGTCATGCGCGGGCGTCACCTTCACCACGCCGGAGCCGAACTCGCGGTCGACATAGTCGTCCTCGATCACCGGGATTGTTCGTCCGGTCAACGGCAGCTCGACCTCTTTGCCGACCAGGTCACGGTAGCGCTCGTCCTCGGGGTGCACCATCACTGCGGTATCGCCGAGCATGGTTTCCGGGCGCGTGGTCGCCACCACCACTCCTTCCCCCCCATTCACGGCGGGGTAATGGATATGCCACAGTTTGCCCTCTTCCTCGACGTGCTCCACTTCTTCATCGGAGATCGCCGACCGCAACGCCGGCGACCAGTTCACGATGTACGGGCCGCGGTAGATGAGGCCGTCGTTGTAAAGCGTCACGAAGACTTCACGCACCGCACGGCTGAGACCGTCGTCGAGGGTGAAGCGTTCACGCGACCAGTCGGCCGAATCCCCGAGCGCACGCTTTTGCCGGGTGATCGTGTTACGGTTCTGTTCGACGAACTTCCACACCTCTTCCACAAACGCTTCACGGCCCATGGAAATACGGTCCGGGCGGTTCTCCTTCTTCAGCTTGCGCTCAACCACGGTCTGCGTCGCGATACCGGCGTGATCCTTGCCCGCCTGCCAGTGCGCCTCGAAGCCCTTCATGCGCTTGTAGCGGATCAACGTGTCCTGCACCGTATCCTGCAGCGCATGACCCATGTGCAGCACACCGGTTACGTTCGGCGGCGGCATCATGATGGTGTAGGGCTTCTTCTTCGGGTCCGGTTCCGTACGGAACACACCCTGCTCTTCCCACCATTCGGACCACTTTGGTTCTACCGTGGTGGGATCGTATTGCTTCGGCAGTTCCGTGTCGCTGCCGTTTTCGTTCATGATCGGGCCAAGTTCCTGTGCCATGAGTGCTTGTTCTCGTGTATGGGTCAAACCGTGTTGTGCTGAATTTTGTCGGTCACCGCCTTCAGAGCGGGGCAAAACCGATCACCGGGCAGGGCGGGCGTCTCTGCCCGCCTGTCGTCACGGCGAAGCGACGATGCCGTCTTGATAAACCCCGTAGAGTGTGCGCCGGAAGTGCATACACTCCGGCCACTTACCTGCCACAGACCCTTGCATCACGAATCGGGCCGGCGGCGATAAACCCAGCCGGCAAAGTAAGATACTGGACCACGGGAAAAAAGGGGAGAGAAGGTGCTCCTTCTGCGGGTGATAACATCTACGCTACGGCTCCAACTGCACCTTGACCGCGTCCGGACGTCGCGCGTGTTCGAACGCTTCGGCGGCCCGTGCAAGGGGATAGACCGCCGTGATCATGTCGGTGACTTCGATTTTCCCGCGAGCCATGGCTTCCAGCGCTTTTTCCAGGTCGCCGCAACGCGAGCCGATCAATCGGATTTCGTGCACCACCACACGCGAGAGATCCAGCTGAACCTCCTCGGACAATGTGGACTTTAGTACGACGGTGCCTGTGGGAGCGACGGCGTTCAGCGCGAGACGGATGCCCTCGGGCGAGCCTGTCGCTTCGATGACACGGCTGAATCGTTTGCCCTTGTGGATGTTTGCCTCTTCCTCCCCACGTCCGCCGGCTCGTTTCGCAAGGGAAAGCTTCATGCGGTTCCGTCCCACGATCGCCCAGCGGTGATGTCGCTGCTGCAGCACGCGACCGACGAGCTGCGCGATCCGACCGTCACCGACCACCAGGATGTCTCCTCCCACGCCCGGCGGAAGTCGGTCCACAGCATCCATCGCGGCAGCCAGTGGTTCCACCGTCGCGCCGCTTGCATCCGACACACTTGCCGGCAATTCGATAAGGGCGTCTTCCGGTATCACAGCATACTCGGCCATAGTGCCGTCTCGGCCGCGGATTCCCAGTGCCGTGCGACGGGGATGGTGCTTCGCGGTCTTCCAGTCGAAGGGATAATCGGAAGGGGTGAAGTTGATGGAAGAGGTCACCCGTTTGCCGATCCAGGCATCGTTGTCGGCCTCTTCGACCACACCGGCGAATTCATGGCCGATCACGCCGGTGTGGTCGGTGTAGCCGTCGAACATGGCCAAATCGGTTCCACAGATGCCGACACGTTTCACTCGCACCAATGCCTCGCCACGTTTCCGTTCGGGAAGCGGCACTTGCACTGCCGTCTGTCCCCCCTGCACGGTTACGGCGAGCATGGTTGTGAGCCGGGTCAAGAATTATGCCCCATCAGTTGGGCGATATACTGTACAATCGGCTGCAGCTGCTCCGGCGAGACCATGCCGGTACGGTTCTGAAATCGTTCCGGTGTGACGGCACGCAGCAAGGGCCAGAGTGCGATGGTTTCACGAGCCAACCCGGTCTCGTCAGCCGGCAGGATCACATCAAATTCCGTCCGATTCTCCGTCGGCGGCACCTTGGTCGTTAACGGCACCACCAGTACTGTTTCAAACATGCCGGACTGGTTGATTTCGTCCATCTGCAGAATCAGGCAGGGAGTCAGGGTCCAGGTTTCGGCACCCACAGAGCGGTTCAGACGGACGAACCATACTTCGCCGCGCTTCAGCTCTTCAACGCGTACCGATGCCGT
>WJJA01000491.1 GCA_014729955.1 bacterium | reverse complement strand
GTACTCGGGGCGCGCCGCGGAGTAACCGGTCGTGAACAGGTAAGAAGCGACATGCGCTCCATGCATCAATTGGCACGCACTGCTCTGAAAATAGAGGGGGTAAAACGCCTGCGTGAGGTAAGCCGTGGAGGAACCGCTGCAGCGCTGCATCTGCTCGCCGGGGAGTTGGGTGTCTGTGCGCGCCTGCGCGACAAAAGCCTGCCGGTACAGGCGCGAACGAAAGAAATCCTGCTGGAAGAGGGGGTGAATCCGCTCTTTGCCACCGCTGCAGGGGTGATGATTGCCGCTGCGTCTCCCGGCGCCGCGCAGACCCTGCTGACCCAGTGGCATCGTGTGGACGGGGGACGCGGGGCGGTCGAGATCGGCGATGTGCAGCTTGTTCCCAGGGGTGAAGTGCAGTTGATACTGCGGGATGGAACAGGACAGCCGCTCAATCTCCCACGTCACAATCTACCGGAACGATTGGGGTAAGGAGAGGGACTCCCGTCCGGCGTTCGGACGTTTCCGGTTTGTCGATGAGTCGCAGAACGGTATTCGGTTGCAGGCTTTCGTGTCGACGAAAGAGCGCAATGTTCTGATAATTTTATACTTACAAAGGGCGCTGGATACCGGCTTACACCGGCTTGCCCATCCGCTCTCCCGGCGGGATGACCCCTTTTGAGACGGACTGTTACGCCGGCTTGTACGCAGGTCGTCCCAGTTAAATGAAAGAACTGCACTTTGCCTCTGCGACGCATAAGCTGAGCAGACGACTGTTTGCCGTTTTCTGTTCTCTCTTTTCTCTCTGAACTCTTTTCGCCTAACTCGTGCGCTTACGCCACCAAATTCGTCGCCTCACGTGCCGCATCGGAAAGAGGTGCGTTGAACACCGCTTCTTTCGCGAGGTAGGGGTGGGGCTGACGGGTGCGGATACGTTCCAGCAGCGTGACCAGATCATCCTGCTGCAGGACTTTGCGCTCCACCCGGAACAGACGGCTGACATCACCCGGATCGAGCACGACCTCCGGCACTTCAGAACCCGCCATCTGCCACTGGACCAGCCGGATTTCACCCCGGTCGATTTCCAGTCCGGTTATACCGTTGGTGTGCACACAGCAACCGGCATTGAAGTAGCAGGGCATCGGGTTGCGTTCCACCGGGGTACGGCCGTTGCGTTTGAAACGGGATTGCCCGTTCAATCCGAGACTGCGGCGCAGGTAGTTCGCCGTCGCTTTCGCAAGCTGTGGTGAGAGGTTGTTCGGGATCTGCTGGTCAAGCATTTCGAGCAGCGGGCTGAGCGAGTCGGCGGTGCCGTACGAGCGAAACATCCCGCGGTGGGTGTGCCCGGCGATCAGCATCATCCCACGGTCTTTCGCCCACTCATAGAGGTAGTTGTCTCGTCTGCGGCGAATGAAGTTGTTGATCGCGGCACGCGATGACGAGACACGGAGGAAACGCTGCGCCCAGCGCCAGCCGTGACGAACCGCATACCGGCTGAACCAGGAGTAGGTGTCGCTGTTGGTTTCGCCCTGGTGCCCGTGGGCGATCAGGATCTCATCGCCCACGGTGACCGCGGCATGGACCTTGATCGGTCCGAGTACAGGGTGCAGCAGCTTTTCCACCTTCGCAGGGTGCGCCCAGAGGCCGTCATGGTTGCCGTAGATGCGCGCATGCCATCCCTCGCCCTTCTCGACGAACTTGCGTTCAAGGGCATAGACGGTGTCACGGTAGGCATCCACGATAGCGGTCGGGCGCGCCTCCCAGCACTCCTCTATGTCGCCGTTGAGGATGAGACGGTAGTTGTTGTCGTAGTAATGCTGCAGGGCATGGCAGTAGATCACCTCATTGGGTTCGAACTCGTCGACCCCGGGGACGCGGTCTGCCATGTGGACGTCCGAGAGCACAATGAAACGGTCACGCTCGACATCGAGCGGCAACGGGTACGACTGCTCACGTACGTGATCCAACTGCCGAAACGTGTTCTTCCGTTCGGAAAAAAGGCTCAGCATGATCGTCTGCCCATGTTCGGCGCCGCCCCTGACGCCGTACATACTACGATAACTACAACCCCGGCCTCCCCGACTGTTCTGCGTATCGCCCTGACTTGCACGGCCCGGGGTTGCCCCGGGTTTTGCAAGTGCGTTGGCTCTTTTCCGTCAGGTCACAACCGCTTCGCGGCCAAGACCTGACGGAACCTTGCACGCGTCACAACCGCTTCGCGGTCAAGATCTGACGGAACTACGGTTTACACAAAAAGCCGGCTCACACGAACTTGCTGCCCTTGCGCCAGCCCAGCAGCTGCAACTTGTAGAAGAAGTTCGGCGCGAGGGTAAACAGGTATTTGAAGATCTTGAAACTGAACGGCTCTTCGTAAGTGCCCACCCACTCCTTGCCGTCCTCGATCCACTTGACAATCTTTCGCGCGACTGTGTCCGCTGAAGGAGCGCCCTGTACGCGCTTGGCGCGGATCTGGTAACCCTTCTCGTTGAGACGATTCACCGGCGCCCAGGCCAGCGGTCCGTAGATCGCGCCCGGCCGGTAGTGCCGCATGCGGATGTTGCGGTTCGCATGGTACACAATCGGGCCGACACCGCTGACGAAATAGTGAATTGCGATCTTGCCGGCGTGGTAGACCGGACCGAACGCTGACGGGCTGCCGTCCGCGATGGAGCCGATCGTGATCACGTCGAGCGGACGATTGCGCTTCAATTTCGCCGCCTCCAGGCAGACGAGCGCCGGCCAGGTGTAGTTGACACGGTTCATCGATTCGACCATCTCGCTCAGGGGAACCCCGCCCTCGCCGATCTCGGTCTCAATCTGCCCGGCGTTCAGGAGGATGATGTCCGGATCGTATTCCAGCAACTTCTGCGCATCTTCGACCGTGGTCTGCGGGCTGACCAGCAGGTCGGTGAAATACTCGCCTTCGAGATCATCCTTGCGTGACACGCCGACGACACGCCACCCTTTGCGCACATACTGCGCGCCGAGGGCCTGGCCGAGTGTGCCGGAGATGCCTGTGATGACTACGGTTTTCATGGTTTATCCTCGCCCCTTGATCTTGTCCGCCGTTCTGAGTGCATTGGCGATGATGGTCAACGCCGGCCCCACACCCAGCGACGTCGGCATGAAACTGCCGTCCACGACATAGAGATTATCGTACGAGTGCACCCGGCAATCCGGGTCGAGCACGGACGTCTTTTCGTCGCGCCCGAATCGTGCGGTGCCCACCTGGTGGGCAGTATGAACCTGGTCCTTGTCGCCCGTCGCGCCGAACGTCGCCGTTGCCCCGGCTCGGCGCAGGACACGTTGCAGTCGTTTCAGGAAATATTGCGACCGATATACGTCATACGCATGAAAGCGGTGTTGCAGTTGTATTCGCCCTTCGTTAGAGACAGTCACACGATTGTTCGGCAGCGGCAGATCCTCTACCGCTCCCGCCAGTGTTACGATATGCTCGTACAATCGTTCCGCGATCGGGGTCGGGACCGGCAACGGCGCGTTTGCCTGCAGCGAACGGCGCCCCGGCACCGGCAGCACCTGCGCATACCCCAGTTTGTGCGGGAATTCCGGGGTGCCGTGGTAGAGATCGGTGAATCCGAGTTGCTTGATGAAACGGTCGGCCCCGCCTGTGGGGTGTTGGAACAAACCTGCGGCCAACGCCCCGGCGTGGTACATGTAGTTGCGACCCAACTGACCGGAAGGATCCTTGATCCGTGACCGCAACAGCAGCGCCGCGCTGCCGACCGCACCCGCCGATACCACATAGGTCCCGGCCGTTCGCACGACGCGCTCGCCTGTCCTGCGATTCAAAAGCCGGACGGATTGAAGGCTGCCGTTTGCATCGTGAACGATCTCTTCCGCTTCTGTGTCGGTGAGCAGCTCGAGGTCGTGCGTTTCCATCGCCGGCGCGATCAGACGGTTCCAGGATGAGGCGCGTGAATCGTTCGGACAGAAGTAGCCGGGGCAGGTCGGGCAGCGCAGGCAGCGCCGGAAGTCGATGCCGAGCGGCAGGTGAAACGGCGTCAGCCCTTCCCTCCTCATGCCCCTGACCAGCTTGCGGCTGATCGGTTCCAGGGTGGGCGGGGAATAGGGATACCCCTCTTCCGGCACACCGACATTCGGCATTTCGGCCGGGTCGTTGCCGGCGACATGGTAGATGCGCTCGGCTTCATCGTAATAGGGCTTCAATTCGTCATAGCCGACCGGCCATTCCCGGATCTCGCGTGGGATGCGGTCGCCGTAGGCGTGCCCGGGCTCGAAGTCCTCGGGGGCCGGACGCATCAGCACGGCGCCGTACAATGAACTGCCGCCGCCGACGATTCCGCCGGTGAAAAGACGCTCTGCGGTCCCGTTCACTTCGACTTCACGGCCTTCGTACGGCTCCATCCGAAGCAGCATCCGCCACTCGTCCTGGAAGGCGGTCCGGTCGGTAAACTTCGGTCCGCGTTCCACGAGCAGCACCTTTTTTCCCGCACGCGCCAGCACGGGCGCGAGAGTACCTCCGCCTGCCCCACTGCCGATCACGATGACATCGTAATCGTAGCTCATCCCTCATCCACCTCCGGAATCGGGTTCGGCACCAGCACTTCGCTGCTCAGGTTCTCCAGCACTGCTTCCCAGCCGAATACCGTCTCCGCGCGGCTTCGTGCTGTTGATCGGATTGTTTCGTACTCGTCCGGTTTTTCCTCGATCATTTTGTAGATACGACGGAGCGCATCCAGCCACTCTTTCTTGTCCAATCCCTTGGCCACCCAGCCGGTTTCACCGTCACGGATGACCTCTTTCGGGCCGCCGATGTCGGAGACCAGTGCGGGCAGCTCCGCCGCCTGCGATTCCAGCACCGCCATGCCGAAGGTGTCGGTCGTGCTCGGGAACACCATGAAATCGGCTTGCGCATGCAGTTCCGGCAGCTTGTCATGTGGAACCTTGCCGGTAAACTGGATACGGTCGAGGTCTTTGGTTACTTCTTTCATTTCTTCGAACCAGGGACCGTATCCCACCACGACGAAATTCAAATCCGGCAGCTCCTGCAGGATTTCCTTGTAAACATTCACCAGGAAGGGCAGGTTTTTATCCTTCGACACACGACCGATGTACATCATCGTGACGCCGTCGGGCAGGTCGAGGTGATAGTCCTGGATCTCCTGGGGTTGCAGGCGTCGGAACTGCTTGCTGTCGATCATGCGCGGGAATACGCTCATTTTCTCACGAGCAAATCCGCGCTTTGACAGGATATCGATGTACTCGTTCGTCGGTACTTTGATATGATCCAATACCATATAGAACCAGCGCAGGTAGCCTTCCACGGTTTGCATGATGGTTTCATCGTTGGTGATTTCCAGCGATTCCATTGCGAAATCAGAATGGTAGATCCCGATCGCCGGCACATTGAGCAGCTTGGCGACGATCAAACCCACCACGCCGACCGGCCCCGGGGTGGAGATCAGGATCTCGTCCGGTTCGAACGGATAGACTTCCCGTAACGTCAGCAACAGCGACGGTACCTTCATAACATACTGTGTGTAATACGGCAGCTCGAAATCATACACGCAGGGCAAGTTGATCAGGTTCGGAGGCAGGTCTGACGACATCTCGTTCGGCAGGATGCTCGACACCAGCTTCACATCAATGCCGTGCGAGTAGAAGCGCCAGCCGAGTGTTTTCAGGGTCATCGAAGGACCGTTCATGTCCGTGATCGTATCCGTGAACCAGAGGATCTTGTGCCCCCGGCGTGTCGGGAGTTCAGATTGCAGCCGGCGCAGCAGCTTCTCATTCTGCGAAAGCGCGAACAGGCTGGAGAAGAACGGCACCGCCACGAACATCGCGGGAAGGGTGGAGGAAACGGTTTTAATGACCGCGAACAGGTCCATGTCCTTCAATTCGCCCACCATCGAAAGGATGAGGGAGCGAAGGTACTCATCCATCAGCACGGCGATTTTTTCATAGAGCAGGTCGAGATTCTTGTCGAGGTCGAAGCTCTGCTGCCTCCGGATTTCCTCGATCAATTCCGCCAGCAGGACACGGTAGCGGTTGCGTGAATCGGCACGCAGACCCAGCACCACGAGGTTGTCCAACAGCGCTGATTTCTGGTTCGAGAAGATGATATCGTTCAGGTGCCCGATCATCTTGCCGGTCGGGGTACGGCTCAGCTTGGTCGACTGGTGATGGGAAAAATCCACCGCGATCTTGTACACCTGGAACGCCAGGGAGCGGAAATCATTGGACCGTCCCTTGGCGACGGATTTTTTGGCGCGTACGGCATTGAGGAAGCTTTTCGCCGTGGTCGCGCCGGCCATGGTGTAGGTTTTGCCGCCGAAAATGCCGCCATGGTCATCCGACCCGCCGGTGAAGCCTTTCACCCAGGGATCGTTGCTGATCGGATCGATACCGTGCTTGTCACGCAGCTGCTCGACCTTTTCGGGAGTGAGCGATTTCAGGTAGTAGTACCAGGACGTGTTCATGCGACGGCTCATGCCGCCCGTCAGTGTCTCGAAGGTATCGAACAGCAGGACCAGCTGCTCCACATGGTCATGAGTCAACTTCTTATTGATGGAATGAAGGCCGTGTGCGATGCTGTGCGTCAGCCCCTGCTCATGGATATAATCGCGCAGTTCGAAGATGTTCTCGCGCAACTCCTGGATGCGGTCAAACTGCTCTTCGGTCAGATCCCAGATGAGAACATGAATCTTGCAGCCGTCGTCCGGGAAATAGGTCGTAGCCTGCAGGCCGGTGAAAGCGTCCTCGTACTTCTCAGCCAGCCGCAACGACCCTTCGATGGTGTTATGGTCGGTCAGGGTGACGAAATCCATACCGTGGTTCTTGGCCATACGGTAGGCGTCTTCCGGTTCCGTGTAGGAGAGGGAGGCGCCCAGCCGTTGCAGGAACCATTCGGACGGCCGGTCGGAATACTTCGAGTGCAGATGCAGGTCAACTTTCGCCATGGCTTCCTCGTCTTCAGGCGGGCGGCGCTGTTTCGTTAGAAATGTCTGCGCTGCCGGTTGCAAAATGATCACACGAGTATGAGCAAACGATAAGAACCTTGCTAGACTTTTACGAAACCGTTCAATGCGAAGTAGAAGAGTCCTCCGAACCTCAATGAAATACTTGCTTTCCTGATACGGGGCTTCGCATTGCCGTATCTATGTACACCGATGTAACTTGCTGCTCATTGGTGGTTTGGATGGTGCATGGTAGCCTCATGCCGTGCTTTATGGCAAGTCTCGCAGGAGGCTCCGGGGTGTGAGTTACGGATCGATGTAACCATTCACGCGATTGCGTGTCCTATATGCGAGGGCACAACGCGTAGGGAGGGAGCTGGTGGCGGAAACACAACCCCACATCGACATGTGGCGTACCGCCTATGAAGAGTACGGATCGGACCTGCTGGCATTTCTTCAGCACAGGGTCAAGAGCCGGCACGATGCGGAAGACCTGCTGCAGGAAACCTTTGTCCGTGTGATCCGCAACGGTTCGAAGTTGCGTGATCCAAAACGGTGCCGGTCCTATCTCTTCAGCACGGCTCACAATCTCATGGTCAATTTTGTGACCAGGAAGCGTGAGTCCACGATGAGCCGGGATGAAGATGTAGAGTTCTTCACGGCAACGCTGATGCTGGATGACACGTCAGAGTCGCCGGAAGAGCAGACCACGAGGCGCGAATTGGAAACCAGGCTGAAAGAGATTGTCGGCGAGATGACCCCGGCCCATCGACAAGCCTTTGAGATGGCGGTCCTGCAGGGGAAACCCTACAAGGAAATCGCTGAGCAGACTGGCTGGAGCCTTTCGCAAGTGAAGATTAACGTGTACCGGGCACGCAAGACCGCGTCCGAAGCCTTGCGTGACTGGCAGCCGGAGGATAGGGGGTAGTATGGACAGCCGGTACGAACAGTACGAAGCGGATATTTCCGCCCTGATCGACGGTGAGCTCGAGCCGGAGCGCACCGTGGAGCTGATGGACCGGATCGCAACCGACGAACGTCTGCGACAGTTTTACCGTGACGTTCGGCATTTGCAGAGCCTGGTGGACGCCGCTCCGCCGAAACGGGAAAGCGCACCGCCGCCGGAAGATCTGTGGAATCGCATCGAAAAGGAAACAAAACCGAAACAGGCTATGGTGATTCGCCTGAACAGCACCCTGGTGAAAACCCTCGCCGCCGCCGCGGTGGTGCTGATCACCATCGGTGCGCTGGCAGGCGGATTGCTGCCGGGACAGGACAAGAACTGGCGTGAAGATGTGATCGAGGTCGACCTGGCCTCGCAGGAAAACAGCATGACCGAACAGCGGTTTATCGAGCTGACCACCGAGCTGCTGCGTGCGGACCGTCGCTACCACCGTAAGATGTACGACGTTATGGAGATGGTCACACGGCAGAGTGTTATTCCGGAAGGATCGTACGAAGGCGAGTCGATTGAGCCGGACCATTCGGTGGACATGGCGGTGAATTCCGATGAAGAGGGGCCGTCCGAGCGGTCCATGCGCGAACAACCCCTCGAGATTACGTTCTGGTAAAAAGGAAGCGATTCTTGATAGAAGAAAGGACCGGTAACATGAAACGGACAGCCTTGACAACCGCCCTGGCGATTGCACTTCTGGCAGCGGCCGGCATGCCGGCGCAAGCCCATGATAAGGAGGGCTTCATCTACGGCAAGGTGACGACCCGTTCAGGCAACGAATACACCGGGCTGATCCGGTGGGGCGAGGAAGAAACATTCTGGGATGATCTCTTCCATTCCTCGAAAGAAGACAATCCCTTTATGGACTACGCCGGGAAAGCCGGGCAACGTTACCTCATGAAATCAGAAGTGAAAGAACTGGAAGTGGAACTGGATCGTCTGCGTAAAAAGCAGGAAGAACTGCGTGAGGAGATGGGCAGGGCACGCAATGAGCAGGACCGTGAAGTCTACGAGATCCAGACCGAAGCGATCGAGACCACCATTGATGCGTTGCGTGAGACCATCGAAGATATACGGGATGAAGTGGAAGAACGCGAAGACAACAACG
>WJJA01000490.1 GCA_014729955.1 bacterium | reverse complement strand
TATCACGACATGCAGTTTTTCTCCGGCACAGATTGTGTCCAGGCCAAACTCATTTTTCATTCTCCCTCCGTGCGGTCCCAACTGTGTCATCTGCTTTGTTCCGAAGGATTCGCGGTCTTGCCGTACAGCTTCATCCTTCGCGCCTCACATCTAACACAGTTTGAACTCGTGAATTAATCGACCTAAGCCCTCGGAGCAGAGACTCTGTTTCATCGATTTGGTTCTTTTATCTTTTACGATCGGTTTGGGTACGATGGGCGTAAGGGAGGTGCCTGATGAGTTCGTTTGTTCCGCTCTCGATCAATTTCCTCGATTTCGAAGCGCTGCAGAAACTGGTCATGGGCAACATGACCTGGTCGATTACCGGCGGCATCCTGGTGCTGGTCTTCATGTTGACTGTCGCTTCACGCGGGGGGCGTCCGATCATCTGGCTGCTCGGCGGGATTATCGTGCTTGCAGGCATCCTCGATATCATCGCTGCACCGAAAGAGTTTCTGGCTCTTCTGAAGACAGAAACCTTAAAGAACCCTGTCGTGATCAAAGACTTCCTCTTCAACAATCTGTCGGCCGCTCTTGCCTGGGTTCTGCTCATCCTGGGCGGTGCGAATCTCGCATACCTGGGCGGCAACAGCCCATTGATGTGGGGATTGTTGTCCATCCCCCTGCCCGGCATTACGCTGGTTATCCTGCTCTTCATGCCGGCACTCAGTCCGGGGGGTTCCGACGAGGGCACAGCCCCTCAGCCGCAGGCGGCGGAGGAAGTGCACCTCAACAACAATCAGATGGAGCAGATCGAACAGATCATCGCACGCAACGCCGAAGAGTTCGACGCGCCCGTCCCGCCCTGCGAAAGCTGTGGATCAAACAATACCGTCCTGCTCCTGAAACAGGAAGACCCCAACCACCGTCAATGGCAGTACACCTGCAGCGACGGCTCCCCCAATTTCGCGTACGGCAGCAACACCGCAAGGATCGTGGTTGCGGCGGGGTATGCCTGCAAAGCCTGCGGTCACCAGTATTTCAGTGGATTCCAGACCGACATCAAGCTCAACATGGAGCAGTAGCCTCCGACAGTTGTCCTGCGTTGCATCGTTTTGGCGGGGAGCACGTTCTTCCGCTATATGATAAAATCCGGCCCTGCGTTTGCGTATCTAACAATCATGTTACACCCTGATACAGACAATCGCAGTGGAACACAAGGATAGCGGGAACGATGAACATAAGAACGCCGGCACTATCTCTCTTGCTTGCAGCCTTTGTTTTCTTCACAACAGCCTCTGTTGCGACACGACCCGTTGCTGCTCAAACTCCGACCGGAACCATCACCGGCACGGTCGTGAACTCTTCCACCCAGGAACCGCTGGCAGGCGCCAATGTGGTGGTTGTGGGATCGGAACTCGGCGCGGCCACCGACCTGGACGGCCGGTATGAAATACGCAATGTGCCGGTCGGCACTCACGGCGTGACCGCGTCTGTCGTCGGGTACCGTACCGACACGGTCTCCGACGTCATCGTCACCGCCGCCAAACCGGCCGTGGTCGATTTCGAGCTGTTGCAGATGGAACTGCAGTTGGAAGAGGTCACTTTTACCACCGGGTATTTCCGTGAAACCCCCGACCGTCCGGTCAGCACTACAATCCAGTCGTCCGAGGAGATCCGCCGTCTTCCCGGCGGTTTCGAAGATGTAGTCCGTGCGGTTTCAATTCTGCCCGGAGTCGCGCAGGTCTCAGCCGGACGAAACGATCTGATCGTGCGCGGTGGATCGCCGGCGGAGAACCTTTACGTCGTCGACGGGATCCGTGTCCCCAACATCAACCATTTCGGTACGCAGGGTTTTTCCGGCGGCCCGCAGAGCTATATCAACCTGGATTTTGTCGACAACACGGAATTCTCGACCGGCGGGTTCGGGGCACGTTACGGCGACCGTCTGTCCAGTGTTCTTTCGATCGATCTTCGTAACGGGCGCGAAGACCGTTTTGGCGGCAAGGGTACGATTTCCGCGACTCAGTTCGGTCTTAACCTGGAAGGGCCGTTGAGCGAGGACGGCACCTTCCTCTTCTCCGCACGCCGCAGTTATCTCGACTTCATCTTCAAGGCGGCTGACTTCAACTTTGTACCGGAATACTGGGACTTCCTGTTCAAATCGGAGTATGACATCACCCCGCGCGATCAGGTCACGCTGCTCGGGATCACCGCGCTGGACAACGTGCGCCTGTTCAATGACGATGAAGAGGCGCGCTATGAGAATTCTCGTGTGCTCGCACCAAGCCAGGTGAACGCCGTCGGCGGTCTCTCCTGGCGCCACCTGTTTGGCAAAGGATTTGTTACGACCACACTCGGACAATCGTTCGTACAGTACGATACCGAACAGCAGGCGTGGGATCCTTCCAACCCGTCCGGGGGGATCGAAACTCTCTTCAAGAACCAGTCCTACGAGCATGAGAATTCCCTGCGTTCGGACCTGGTGCTTCCGTTGACCAGGCGCACGGATTTTACAGCCGGCGTGGTAGGCAAGGGGATTCGTTTTCATGCCGATGTCGAACTGGACAGCACGGTCGATTCTTTCGGCGACACGCTGTATACCGATTCGGAATACGATACCCTCGCCTGGAAATTTGCGAGTTACGCGCAGATTTCCCACAAGTTCGACTATCTTCGCTGGACCGTCGGCGGCCGGCTTGACTACTTCAACTGGATCGAAAATCCCGTCGCCCTGTCGCCGCGCATGTCGGTGCAGGTGCCCTTCAAGGGCCGTTTCAACCTGAACGGCAGCGTCGGTATCTACCGACAGACACCCTCCTATATCTGGCTCGTCGGCGATCCGCAGAACCGCGTGCTCGAATATATCAGCGCCTACCAGTATGTCGTCGGCTTCGATTACAATTTCCGCAAGGATTCGCGTGTCAAAGTGGAGCTGTATTATAAGGACTATTACGACTATCCGGTATCTGAATCACGCCCCTATTTGACGATGGCGAATACCGGTGCCGGGTTCGGCGGAATCGATGAGGGTTTCGCATCGTTTGGGCTCGATCCGCTGGTCAGCGAAGGGTCCGGCTGGGCACGCGGCGTGGAATTGACACTTCAGAAACGTTTTTCCGAAGTACCCTGGTATGGGCTGCTTGCAGTCAGTCTGAATGAGTCGAAGTTCCGTGCGCAGGACGGCGTCCTTCGCCCGAGCAGTTTTGACCAGCGTGTGCTGCTGAATGTAGGCGGCGGCTACATTTTAAGCGAAAAGTGGGAAATCTCCGGCAAGTTCCGCTTTGCGACCGGGCGACCTTACACGCCGTTCAACCCGGACGGCACCCAGGACGTCGAGGATTACAACAGCAGGCGGCTGGACCCGAACCACAGCGTCGATCTGCGTGTGGACCGACGCTGGTTCTTCAGCAACTACACGATTATCGGCTATATCGACGTGCAGAACGTATACGGCTTCCAGTTCAACGAGCCCCCGCAGTGGAACTATCGCGAAATGAAGCCGGAGGAACCGGGCGGCATCGGAGTGCTGCCTTCGATCGGTATCAGCCTGGAGTTCTAACCCGAATCTTTCATGAATGAGGAAAGCGATCTAAGGTAAGGACTGGTTTTACAAGAAGATGTTCCTCAATTTGTCACTTCTTCCCGGCGACGGTTTGGACCTTGAAGTAACAGAGGAAAACTCATGTATTCATTCACCCTTCGGGCGGTCCCGGGCACGTCATCTGCTTTGTTCCGGGGGATTCGCGGTATTGCCATACAGCTTCATCCTTCGCGCCTCGCATCTGACGCACTTTGAACTCGTGAAATACCCGGGCCAAGTCCGTTTCTGATCGAGTTCGGGTGTCGGGTCACACCCCGCTGACGCGAGCCAAGAGCCGACACAACGTTCTTTCATTGCTCCTATAACTCTCAGACTCGCTCCAACAACCTTCCTGCAACGTTTCGTCAGATCCTGCTTGCTGCAGGCAAATGTGACTTGGCGGCAGTATCCTGCAATTCATCTGAGTCGGTCCACCGAGCGCTTCTCCGAGCGGCTTCATCCTTCCAGGACCTGCCGTGCCCATGTTTGCAGGAGACACTTCTTTTTGACTTGCTCGATTCGCGGGTGTGCGCCTTCAACATATTGTATGTTATATCATTGAATAGTACCGGCACCTCAAGCTGAAGGAGACTTGACGATGAAACGTTGGACGGTTGTTGCGCTTTTCCTGATCCTGGTTGCGGCGGCGTTTCCGGCAGCGGTGCAGGCCGGTACGGTCACCGGTACCGTCGAGAACACCGACGGTGACCCGATCACGCACGCACATGTTCTGCTTCGCGGCAACGCTTCCCCTCCCTTCGGACACACTTTCACCGATTCCAGCGGTCACTACACGATTGAAAACGTACCCACCGGGCATTACCTCGCCCTCGCAATGGCGGAAGGCTACGAGATGGGCGAAGAGCCGGTGCAGGTGGAAGCCAACGGTACCACCGTCGTGGATTTTATACTCGAGCCGATGGCACCACCGGAATTGGGCAGCCTTGAGGGGACGGTGCACAATGAGCAAGGCGACCCGATTGCCCATGCGCTGGTGCGTGTCTGGATTGATGAGAACATACCACGCTGGACCCACACCCTTCCCACCGGTACTTTTACCATCGACTTCCTTCCGGAAGGTGAATGGGGTGTTGAGGTGCTCGCACCCGGGTATGAACCATATGAAGACACCGTTGAGATCATCGCCGACGAAGTCACCGAAGTCAGTTATACCCTCACCGAAGCTGCGACCGGCACGGTGATGGGTGTCGTAATGGACGAGGAAGGCAACGGTCTTCCCTTTGCGCGGGTCCTGCTACAGGTTGAGCTGAACCGTGACCCTCACTATCGCACCTTTACCGATTCGCTGGGCGAGTTTACGTTTGAATCGGTGATCGCACGAGAATACTTCCTGGTCGCTTTTCTTTACGGAAGACCGGAAGCTCATGTCGAAATCGAAGTGTTTGAGGGCGACACAACTTACGTCGAAGTGACGCTGCAGGATCCGGGTAACCACATGGGCGTACTGGAGGGCACGGTAACTTCGGTGGACGGCGACCCTCTGCCCGGCAGCATGATCGCGCTGCACCTTCCGAACCATCACCGTCCGTTCAGGGTCGCTTTCTCCGGTGAATCCGGGGCGTACGGCTTCGACCACATCCCTGCCGGCGAATACACCGCGGTTGCACGTCACATGGGATTTGCACCGGCAGAGGAGACCGTGGAGATCGTTGCCGGCGAAACCACAACCCTGGACTTCGTACTGGAAGAAGGCGGAGCGGAAGCCGGCCATGTGGAGGCGCAGGTCCAGGACGAGGAGGGCCGGCCAATTGTCCATGCCCTGATGGAGCTTCGCCCTGAACCTCACGGTTCCAACCGTCCCCTCTACCATCTGCACACCAATGAGGCCGGCGTCGCGGACTTCCCTTACGTGATGGTCGGCGAGTATACCGGCATCGCACGTGCTCACGGTTTCGAACGCGAGATGCAAGCCTTCGAAGTGGTTGAAGGCGAAACCGTCGAGCTGAGTTTTACCCTCACTGAAGGCGGAGGCGGGCCCTGGTGGGGTGAATATGAACCGATCAGTCTCGAAGGGACAGTCGAGCTGCGCGGAAACAATCTGTTTACCCACTACTTCCTGCATGTGGACAATGACGATTCGCTCGACTACCACCTCAGTTTCGGACCGCCGTGGTACCAGCCGCCAAGCGGTGCTGAACGCCCCGAGAACGGTGATTTCATCGAGATCGAAGGCGGCTTGATCGAACGCGAACAGCGACTCCCGCTGGTCATCGTATTCGAGCTGAACGGTGAGACATGGTTCGACCCCGACTCCATCGGTCGTGTCAACGGTCTGCCCTATGAAGGTACAGTCCCTCTGCTGGCGGAGGCGGACGGCATGCTGGTCATCGATCCGAACTCGGGTGAGATGGTGCTCGCGACCGGTAACGGCTCCGACCTGCTGCCGCTGACCTTCGGAGATGATCAGTACCAGCCGGCCGGACAAACACGACCCCGTGACGGTGAATGGATCAGCGTTGTGGGAGGATGGTACCAGGATTCCGAGGTGGGTGAGGCGTTTGTAGTTTACACGGTGAATTCGGAAGTCTGGCGCGATCCGGGCGACGGCCGCGGACTTGATCTGCTCGGCATCAACAGCGTGGACGACGGATCAGAAGAGAGCGTGCCTTTCGACCATCTCATGGTGAACGCCTATCCAAACCCCTTTAACCCGTTGACGACCCTGGAGATCGCCCTGCCGGAAGCCTCCACGGTTCAAGTGGCGGTCTACAACACCCTGGGGCAACAGGTGATGAGTGCCTACACCGGTCGTATGACCGCCGGACTGCACTCGCTTTCCCTGGATGCGAGCCGCTGGGCGAGTGGGATCTATTTCGTGCAGGTACGTGCCGCCGGCGAGATGCAGACGACACGTCTGCACCTGCTCAAGTAATACGGTGTCCGGGGGCAGGCGATAAGGCTTCGCCGGTATCCCCATCCCGCCATACCTTTTAACTCGAACAGGCTGAGGAGCGTGAGCCCCTCAGCCTGTTCGATCTATGAACGACACCGGGTTTCACGCGCCTTCGGTGCGTGAGAGCTACGCTTCGCTTCGGTTTCGGGTTCCCAGACCGTGCAGGGTAGTAATCCTCGGTGGGTCTCCGTGCCTCAGAGAACCACAAAGAACTGATATTGGTATTCTTATAAATGACACTGGATACCGGCATGCGCCTCGCTTGCCCTCCGTTTTCCCGGCGGGCTTGCCCGCCGGCGGTCCTGGCGCGATGACACTATTCTGCGACGGCGTGTTGCGCCTGCAGAACTCGAGGTGCGACCAACCCGAATATTTCATAAATGAGGAAAGCGATCTATGGTAAGAGCTTGTTTTTTACAAGAAGATGCTCCCCGGTTTGTCACTTCTTCCCGGCGACGGTTTGTACCTTAAAGTAAAGAAGAAGACTCATGTATTCATTCACCCTTCGGGCGGTCCCGGGCACGTCATCTGCTTTGTTCCGAAGGATTCGCGGTATTGCCATACAGCTTCATCCTTCGCGCCTCGCATCTGACGCTCTATGAACTCGTAAATGATCCGGGCATACTGTCTCCCAGGATCAGACACGATGACTCATGCGGGCGAATTCGCCGGCACGTTCCAGCATCCCTTTCCAGGCGGAAGTCGTCGTAATAGAATAAATGTAGAGATCGTGAAAGTTGCCCTTTTTGTCCACAAGATGCTCGCGTAGTGTTCCCTCTCTCTTCATACCGATGCTTCGCAGCAGCGACAAACCCTCCTTGTGCATGTCGCTCACTTCGGTAAAGACCTTGTGGATGTTGAGAGATTTCGCAAGCGGCAGCATCTCGTCGAACAGAACCGTTCCGATGCCGTAGCGACGATATTCAGGATGGGTCACCTGCGTGACTCCGGCCGTGTGACGATACCATCGTTGCGAATTGAGGTACAGGGCCAGCGATCCGACAATGGCATCATTGCCAACCCAAGCCACCAGGCGTCGCACACTGCCGTTCTCAATTTCATCGCGCATCTGGTCGGGATAGGTCGGATCGAAGACATTGCAGGGCAGTTTGGCGAGGTCGGCATCCGGCAAGGCGCGCAGCATGTGGACATGACGGTCGATGTCGCGGGTTTCAAGCGGTCGGATCAGGACCTGGAGATCTCCACGGCAACTGACCCATTTCGGATAGTCGGTTGTGGTCGCTTCTTCCATGCTTTCCCCCTTTCCCGGCGGGGCATCCATGGCAGCGAACGAGCGTGCAATACGCCGGTGTTTGTACAAGGCGCGACAGAAGCTGGTCCATCGCCCTGAATCGGCTTACCGATTCTACTTCAGTATGCACTCGTAAGAGGATGGAAGTCAATGGTTTGAGGGAGGGATATGGGCAACACGATCGAAGCGCATCGATGCCGTAAACGATCTGGAAATCGCCCTACCAGTTCATATTGTCCGCGTAGCCCAGTTTGAGCAGCAGCTCGCCGTTCAGCTCCTTGAAGACGCTTTTTACATGAGGGCTGAATTCGCTGCTCCATTGCTTCTTTTTTCCGCTACGCACATGACTGCGTCCGCCCTTGCTCTTGTGCTTC
>WJJA01000489.1 GCA_014729955.1 bacterium | reverse complement strand
TCAATGCACTGAGACGTTCGTCCGTCGGCTCCGCGATCCACGAGGCGAAGGCGGTGATCCCGACGGAGTATCGATCGATTGCAGACTTGTCAGCCAGGTGCACATCGGGCGAGGCGGTCGGATCGGGTGTCGGACGCCATGTCAGCAGGGTATCGGCAAGCTCCGAGGACGGTTCAAGGGCTGTGCGACCTGCCGGCGGTTTCTCCATCAAGCTGACCAAAACTCCTTCGATCACGGAGGTCGGCTCGACGTTCTGCTTGTCATGGGGCACACCAAGGGCATGCAACCAGAGCGCCAGCGGGGATGTGTCCAGGAAGGAAAGGTTTCCGTTCGAGCGGCGCTTCAAGTGAGTGGTCAGCAGGAGACGGTCTTTCGCTCTCGTGGCGGCAACATACTGCAGGCGCTTTAACTCGGCCTGTTGTTCCATCGGGCCGAGAGCATCACGCATCAGGGTGTGCAGGGTGCCGTTTCCAGGCATCGGATCCAGTGCGCCAAGATCCGGTTCGGTCAAGGCGGCATACGGTTGATCCACGGGGATCAGCAGGTTGCCGCGATCTTTGCCCTTCCCCCCGCCCGACGAAGAGAGCCCGACCATAACCACATAAGGGAACTCCAAGCCTTTCGCCTTATGGATGGTGTACAAGCGCACACCTTGGCCCCGTGTCACGGAGGCTTCTTCCAGTCCCTCGCTGCTGCCGCTTTCCATCAGGGCCTTCAACTGGAGGTTTAACCGTCGCAGGGTAAACAGGCCTTCGCTCTCCCGTTCACGCAGCCACTGGAGGAAATTTTCAAGGTTGGCGACGCGCTGGGCCCCGCGCAGGCCGACCGCATACGCACCCCACGCCCCGCTCGCCTCCAGCGCATATTGCAGGATCGCGGAAGGCGGTTCCTCGGCAGACATTTCCACAAGGGTGTTCCAGAGCGAGACGGCGAACTGGAGCGGTTCGGTATCCACGTCAAAACGGTGCACCCGGGACCACTGCTCGTCTTCATCCCGTTGGAGCAGCACTGTGAGCGGATCGGACCCGAGCAGCGAAAGTGCCGCCATATGTTCGTCGGAGAGGCAGAACACCGGCCCGCGCAGTGCGCCGGTCGCGGCGAGACGGTCTCGTGCATCTGCGAGCGCGGCGATAAGATGGGCCATGTCCTGTACTTCACGACGGTCGAACACCACACGCCCGGCCGCCGTCTGAAAGGGCACACCGTGGCTGCGCAATGCATCTTCAAGCTCGCCCAGGTGGGTCCGTGCGCGGAAGAGAATCGCGATATCTTCGTATTGAAGCGGACGGCGCCCCTGCTTGTCATCGATTGTAATCAAGCCGTCCTCGACTTCTCTGCGAAGTCGTGCGGCCAGTGAGTGCAAGGCTTCCGACCCCTCCATGTCCAGCCCGATTGCCAGTTCGACCTTCGGGCCGTCGAGGCTCGTATGCCGGTGGGCGTGCAAATCCTGTGGGTTCGCTTCGAACGGCAGGGACTCGCCTGTTTCCGGCGCGAACATACGCTGAAACGCCGCGTTCAAAGGATTGATAATACCGTCGGTGCTGCGGAAGTTGTCGTTCAGGTTCACCCGGGCGGGGTGGTCGGATTCGCCGGTGGAGGGACCGGTCATCGTCTCGGCTCCGTGTCCGACGACCGTCACATTCGCTTTGCGGAAACTGTAGATCGACTGCTTTTCATCGCCCACCAGGAACAGCTTGCCGGGATTGACGATGCCGTCTTCATCACGAGCCAGTTCACGGATGATCTGCCATTGCAGGGTGCTGGTGTCCTGGAATTCATCGACAAGCAGGTAGCGGATGGAGCGTCGAATTGCCGTTGCGGCTGCGTCGTGTGTGGTTAACAGGCGATAGATGAAGTGCTCCAGGTCGTCATAGCTGAGCTGCGATCGCGTCGCCTGTCGTTTCTGCAACATCGGCAACACAACTCCGCCCAGGTGGATCAGCATCTCCACCAACGGCTTGTGGGCGCCGGTTTCCGGAGGAACGATTCCGCCCGGCACCGCCGCGGACAGCATCCCCGCAAAGGAATCCAGGGCAGCTTCCGCCTCGGACGGAGTCGCCGTCGTTTGCCGGAGCGTTTCCAGCAGGAAGGGGTCCTTCATCACCTGCAGGATCAGCGTTTCCAGCGCCGGCCGTTGCATACGTTCCAGCAGCACCGCCAGATGCGGGTCACGTGCCACCGCCAGCCGACGCACCATGGTTTGCACCCGGGTGAGGTCGTCGGTCAGGGTTTCAACGATGGCGAACCCGCGATCCACGCCCGCTTCCATCGGCCACGCCCGCAGCAGGCGCGCACAGATGGAATGAATGGTGCCGATCCGCGCCCACGCCATCGCATCACGGTAGGTCTGCCACCGTTCCGCCGCTGAGGGGTCTGCCTCTTTCTGACGCTCCCACAGGCCGTTCTGAATGCGATCCAGCAGCTGCGCCGCGGCTTTGCGTGTGAAGGTCATCGCCACGATATGCCGCGGCTCCGCTTTCCCCTGCTCGAGCAGACGGATGTAGCGTTCGGTCAGCACCGTGGTCTTTCCGGAGCCCGCCCCCGCAACCACCAGCTTGCCGCCTGAAAGATCCAGCGCTTTCTGTTGTGCTTCGCTGAAGGCGATCTTAGCCATCCGTCACCCTCCCGTCGCCGGGATCGTGACGAAATGTCTGTCCGACCACCTTGTAAACCCTGTCCAATGAGTCCGCCGGCAATTGCTGTGTTCGACCCTTGAACACCACCGGGTCACGACGGCAGATGTCGAAGAAAGGACAATAGTTGTGTTCCCGGCTCTCCCGGCACAGTTTGTCGTTTTGGCTGAGCGGGTGATGGAAACGGCCGGCCTGCACCGCCTTGACGATCGAAACAATATTGCGCTTCAGGGTTTCTTTGTAAGAAGCATGCTGATCGGCTGCCCATTTTCCGCTATTCGACGCCTTCACAAGGTCGTCTGTACGTTTCAGCTGATAGAAGGCGGCCTGGTCAATGGTTGAGGCGCCTTCGAGTACACCCGTTTCCAGCGCCCGCTCCAGCAGAAGCATGTACACCGGCAACTGGAACGCAACACCGTTCAATACATGGGATTTCGTCGGCAGGGATGTGTTGGAAACCTTGTAGTCCCATATGCGCCACCCCTTGTTCGCGTTCAGACCGATCCGGTCGATCCTCCCGCGCAGAGGTACCGACCTGCCGTCCGCCTCGACGATGTACGGTTCCGCGAACAGCAGGTCGCTGTCCACGTCCGGCCCGAATCCGAAGGAAGCCTCCACCATGCGGATACGTTCGTCCCGCATCTTTTTTTCCTGTTCATAGTCGAGCATCGTGCGAAGGTAGCCGGCCGGTTCATTGTCGTCTTCCAGCCCGGAAGTCACCTGCCGTACCGTTTCATCCCAGAACAGGTTATCAAACGGATACTCTGCGATCAGATCGCGTGCCGCATCCTGCATCACACGGCGCGGTCGTACCGTATCGGAAAAGGGAACGCTGAATTGGTCCGGCCCGCGCAGACGCCGGGCGGTCTCTTCGGCGATGCGATGGACCAGCTCCCCGCGTCCGGCGGCGTCCAGATCGTCCTCCACCTCCTCCAGTGGCTCCACGTGAAGCACCTGTTCAAGGAAGAATTTCATCGGGCAGGCTGCATAGGTTTCGAGCCGCTTGACGGAATAGGGGAACCGTTCAACACGTGCGGCGATCTCCTCTTGCACTCTCGGGTTACGCAGGTAGCCTTCGAAAACGGTTAAAGTGGACGCATCGGCGCGATGCATTTCCACCCCGACCCGCAGCGGCCATTGACGGACCGGTTGCCACGCGGACGTTTCATGCACCTTTGCCGCGGCAGTTTGCAGCACGGGCGCGACATGATCCAGGGACACGCCATCCGCAAGGGATCGCACAGATCCGGTCTGTACGTCGCGCAGGGCAAACCAGCCTTCGCTCGCCGGCCACTCGATCCGTTTCAACCCGATACGGTCCAGATCAAGCAGCAAGGGGGATGGAGCGGCGCTGCTTTCGTCGCCGCCGGCAGTCGGTGCGCTCAAATACAGCGTCCCGGCAGCAAGCAGGGCTTCATAGGTCAGCGCACGGCTTTCCGCGAGACGGTCGATATCGCCGGCCCAACCGGCGCTGTCGGGCTCCAGCGGATCCGGCTCCGGTCGACGCGGCCAGTGCTCCGCACTCCACCCGAGGAAGAAAAGATACCTGATACGCAATCCGCGCAGTTCCAGCGGCCCGGTGACCGGGACACCGCCCTGCGATTTCAAACGTGCCGGAATACGATCCTGCCGCAGGGCATAGCCCAACAGGTCGGCATAGCGGTGCAGCGGCCAACTCTCCAGGCCCACCATCTCGAACACATCACGGACATTCCGCAGCAGAATCCGCACCCGGCCGTACGCGGTGCGGGGATGAATCTTCGTGCCGGGTGTCTGCTGGTGCTTCCTCATCGCACGGTATACGCCCAGGCGCCGGAATCCTTCTTCCAGCCACTGTTCTACATCGTCGATCCCGCATGGATCGGGCAGGGACATGATCCAGCGGGCGGTCTTTTCAAACGTCGGCAACGCCTGCTGCAATCCGTCACGTCTGTCCCGCAGCGCTTGCGTCCGTGCGACCGTCTCCTCCGACTCCCCTTCATCACGTTCATCCGCGTGAAGGGTATCCAGCCGTTTTTGCAGACGACCCGCCAGTTCCTGCAGGGGCTCGATCCAACGCGACTCCCACGGCTGTTCGCCGCCGATAATGCGTGCGGTACGCGCTTCGGTGTCGAATTGAAGCACCTCACGGTCGGTTTCCAACCCCTTGCCGCCGTTGACGTACGGATTCAGCAGCAACTCGGTAAACCGCTCGCGCGGCAGATGCTGCACACGTGCATCCAGAAGCTGCGACGCGAGGCGCGCCACCGGGTTCTGGTACAACGGAGTGCCCAACCTCAGATCGGTGGGAATCCCGAAGCGGGCGAACAGAGATTCGATCACGGGCGCGTAATGGCCGAGGGAGGTGCAGACCACGGCGATGTCTTCGACCGGAACGCTTTGCACCCGTGTCAGCCGTGCGATTTCTCGTGCAACGGCATGAACCTCGTCGGTTTCGCCGGTAAACCCGCCGTAGATCACCGACGGGAGCGAGGCATCCGTGCGCAATTCCGGTTTCGGATGAGACAGGGTACGGGCCAAATACAGGGAGTACGGCTTGGCGGGAAAATCTTCGAGTGGACCGTCCCCGGGATCGACCCACCGGCTCTCGTCCCGTCGCGCCAGGGCCAGGGCTGGTCCCAATCCCCGGCTTGCATCCAGCAGGACAATACCGTGCCTGCTGCGTGCGGCTACGGCTTCCAGCAGCTCCATGGTCGACACGGGCACAGGGCCCATACGGTCGATCACAAACAGGTCCGGCCCCCGGAATTCCTCCGGCAGCTTGCGGGCCAGGTCGCCGGCCAGGGAGGTCAGATCGGTGCGGCCTGACCTTTCGAGCAGCTGCCGGTAGTCACGCAGGGCTTCATTCAACCACGGATAGCGTGCCTGCAGGCGAGTCTGAAGGGATTCGCCTTCCCGCATGCGTCGATGGAGCCCCAGGGCTCCTTCGAGCCACCCGTCCACCATCTCGAGGTCGAGTTCGTGCCGTTGGAATTGCTTCGCCAGCGTCTCGCGCATCAGCAGGCGTGCGACATCGTTGTCCACGGGAACAACCGGCCGGGGCAGGTGCGATAGCAGAAATGCGGGAAACCCGCCGGCGGAGAGAACCTCAACGCCCGTCAGGGCGCCGTGGGATCGGGCAAGTAACGCTTGTTCGACACGTTCCACCCGCCGCAGGGTGTCGGTAACCCACCATACCGTCTCCCCGCGCACTAGAGTTTCATATGCCTCGTTGATGGTCGCGTCAAATCGACCCGACAACGGCAGGCCGCGCCTTCGTTCGATCCATTGCATGGCCGAAAGGTAGCATATCTTCTGCGAATTCCAAAATGCGTTTTCGGACCGCTTCCCGGCCCCGCATGCTCCTCGGGCTTGTACTCCCGTTTTACAATACGGCTTGTGTGCTGACCCGACTGCCGTATTTTCTTTGCAAACTGATACTTTTTAATCGACCATGGACCCGGGAGAGCAGAGCTGTGAAGACTGAGCAGATCGCACGAGAACGTTTCATGAGACTGGCCAATGGATTCCGGGCCTCTTCGGTGATCCTGACCGCTGTGGAAATGGGGTTTTTTCATCAGCTGGCACATCATCCGCAGGATGCACGTGAACTGTCGGCCAATCTCGGTATCGTCGAGCGTGGTGCCGTGCGCGTGTTGCGTGTGCTGACCGCCTTTGGACTGGTGGTGTATGACGGCAGGCTCTATCGTATTCATGACGATTACCTGCCCCTGTTGTCGCCGGAGGGCGAAGCCTACCTGGGGGATATCTGCCAGCATAATTACCGGCTGATGAAACGGTGGATAAACCTGGACGAGACCCTGCGCACCGGCCGGCCGCCGAAACGCGGCCCGCGTGACAGCGCCGACCTGCAGTCGTTCATCCTGGGCATGGAAAACATCTCCCGCCGTGCGGCACATGATCTGAAGGATGGCATCGGGGTGCCTCGACCGAAGACCATCCTCGACCTCGGCTCCGGGCCGGGAACCTATTCATCGGCGTATCTGCAGCAGTACGACGATGTGCATGTTACCCTGCTGGACCGTCCCGAGGTGAACCAGATCGCACGGGTCATACTGGAAGCTTATGACGATCGTATCACCTGCATCGACGGCGACATGTTCGAGGTCGATTTCGGCGGACCCTACGACTTGATCATGCTGAACAATATTATCCACAGCTGGGGCGATGATCACAACCGGGAGCTCGTGACCAAGACGGCCCGATCCCTCACCCCCGGGGGACGACTGGCGATCAAGGATTTCTTTACCCATACCGACCGGCACGGGCCGGAGCATGCGACGCTGTTCGGGATCAACATGTTCCTCGCCAACGAGCATGCCGGGGTATACAGCTACGAGGATGCGATTGCCTGGGGTGACGCTGCCGGGCTGCAGTTCGAACGGCGCTTCATGGTGGACTCGACCTCCGGCGCGCTGGTGCTTCGCAAGGGTGAAATCTAACCGTGGGATGGCGCGACGCACTGCAGCGTGCCGCGGAGAACCGACAGGACGGCGCCCAGACCATCGCGCTCGACGTGCTGGAAGCCCTCGCATCGGCTCGGCCGGACAACCTGTCGAAGGAAGAACTTGACAGGGCGCTTCACACCCTGCAGAAAGGCCAACCCGCGATGGCGCCGATTCTGCGTGTCTGCGCCGAAATTCGCGCTCACATGGACAAGCCGGCCGGGGATCTGATTCAAGCATGCCGCACGATGTTGCAGAACTACCGCACCATGCAGGACCGTTTCCTGGAGCATCTGAAGCACGATCCTCCCGAAGCCGGGCGCCGTCCCTGGGTGTTCTTTTCATGGAGTTCGACGGTGAACCGCGGCATGCAAACCCTGTTTTCAGAATCGTTCGAGGTCCCTGCGGCCCTGGTCGGGGCGTCCCGCCCGGGAGGCGAAGGTCGAAAGACAGCGGCGTGGTTGCGTGAACGGGGAGTCGAGGTGCAACTGCTATCGGATGCGGACCTGTTTGATCGTGTCGGACGGGGGGAAGCGGGG
>WJJA01000062.1 GCA_014729955.1 bacterium | reverse complement strand
CCTGATTTCCAACAACCGCAAAGCGATCAACTGGCGCACAATCGGTGTGGGAGTCGGCTTGCAATTCGTATTCGCCGTCATAGTATTGAAAACGACACCGGGGCAGTGGATGTTCGAGGGGGCTCGTGTTTTCATCGCCCAGCTGCTGCAGTTCACGGACTACGGCGCCCACTTCATCTTCGGCAACCTCTACCTCACCGATCCCGGTATCGCGCAAGGTCTTTCGGGGGATATTCCACCCGGCGGACTAACGGAAGGCTATAGCGTATGGGACCAGGCGCATGAAAAATTCGTGCCGCTGGGTACCATTTTCGCTGTTCATGTTTTGCCGACGATCATCTTCTTCGCCGCATTGATGAGTGTGCTGTATTACCTGGGAATCATGCAGAGATTGGTGCAGGGGTTTGCCTGGTTGATGACACGCGCCATGAAAACCAGCGGGGCCGAATCTCTGTCGGCCGCGTCGAATATTTTCGTCGGTCAAACCGAAGCACCGTTTGTTGTAAAGCCTTTCATCGGTAAAATGACCAACAGCGAAATCATGGCGATCATGACCGGCGGCTTCGCGACCGTGGCGGGCGGTGTACTGGCGGCGTATGTGCGTTTCGGCGTTGATCCCGGGCATCTTCTGGCTGCTTCCGTGATGAGTGCGCCGGCGGCACTGGTGATGGCGAAATTGATGATTCCCGAGGTTGAGACACCGGAAACAGGGCAAAATATTAAGGTTGAGATCGAGAAAGTGCACTCCAACGTGATCGATGCGGCTGCGGCAGGTGCAACGGACGGTTTGAAACTGGCGGTGAACGTCGCAGCGATGTTGATCGCGTTTATCGCCCTGATCGCGATGATCAACGGTTTCCTCGGCTGGATGGGGGGACTTGTCGGCTTCCCGCAACTGTCGCTGAAACTCATCCTTGGCTGGATTTTCTCACCCCTGGCGCTTCTGATGGGGGTATCTTTCGCCGATATTCTCGATGTGGGGTATTTACTGGGCGCCAAAGTCAGCATCAATGAGTTCGTCGCCTATGTCGATCTGGTGGCCCTGAAGGGACAACTCAGCGAACGCAGCTTCACCATTGCCACCTACGCGCTTTGCGGATTTGCGAACTTCAGCTCGATTGCGATCCAGATCGGAGGGATTGCCGCACTGGTACCGGAACGACGGAAGGATCTCGCCAAGTTGGGATTCCGTGCGATGCTGGCCGGAGCGTTCGCAAGCTGGCAGACCGCGGCCATCGCGGGGATACTGCTTTAGCCCGAATATTTCATGAATGAAGAGATCTTTCTTCTCTAAAAACTATATTAACAATATGATAACATCACGACATGCAGTTTTTCAGCAGCACAGATTGTGTCCAGGCCAAACTCATTTTTTCATTCGCCCTTCGGGCGGTCCCAGGCACGTTATCTGCTTTGTTGCGAAGGATTCGCGGTATGGCAATACAGCTTCATCCTGCGCGCCTCGCATCTGACGCAGTTTGAACTCGTGAAATATCCGGGTTAGTACGGATTGTCCGGAACAGAGTGTCGAGTAATGTGCCATACCGTCCGGAAGCATATGGTGGTAGAGTAATAGAAACAGACATCTTATGTCTGCCATCCAGGGTAACACCGAAATACGTCAGAACTTCAATGCCTGCTGAGTGTTTTGCAGTGCTTCCATCAGCTTGTGCTGCGCACGGTGCATGGGGAGTTCGCCACTCTGGTGAAGGGGCAGGAGGCGATGTGTATCTGACGGCAAGGACGACAGTTCCCGGGCTTCGTTCCCCTCGAATAGATAGATCGTCAGCTTGAAGTGGGTGTATTCATGGGCGATCACGGCAATTGGTTCGCTTGATCGGGGAACCGGAAGGTCGTAGGCCTGCGCCAAACGGCGTACTGCGTCCCGCAGTGTCTCCTCTTCTTTCAGGAGGCGAATAGGAAACTCCCAGAGTCCTCCCAGCATTTCATCCTCACCTCGTCGTGTGAAGAGAACGGAATCACCAAACCTCTGCAGGATCGCAACGCCCGTTTTGTGGGGAACCGCTTCTTTTTTCTTGATGATTGGATATGCAGATGTGCGGTTTTCACGATATGCTTCGCAGTTTTGATGTGCCGGGCAGGATTCGCACAACGGACGTTTCGGCCGGCAGATACGTGCCCCGAGTTCCATCACTGCCTGGTTCCAATCGCCTGGTGATTCCTGTTCCAGCAGATGATCGGCGATATTCTTAAGATCCTTATAGCCTGCGTTTGTATTGACGGGTTTATTGTATTGCTTTAAGCGTGCGATAACACGCTTCACGTTGCCGTCCACCACGGCGACCGGTTCTCCAAAAGCGATGGAGGCGATCGCTGCGGCTGTATAGTCGCCGATGCCTGGCAGTTGTTTCAGTGATTCAAACGTTTGCGGGAATTGACCGCTGTGCTCTTCCACAATCACACCGGCTGCTTTGTGCAGTAGGCGTGATCGCCGGTAGTACCCCAACCCCTCCCAGAGCTTCAGCACCGTTTGCAGCTCGGCCGCCGCCAATGTGCCGACCGTCGGCAGCTCCTCGAGGAAACGGTTGTAATAGTCGATGACGGCAGCTACTCTTGTCTGCTGCAGCATGATTTCCGACAGCCAGATGCGGTAGGGATCCCGAGTGCGGCGCCAGGGGAGATCTCGCGCTGTGCTGTGATACCACTGCAACAGGCTTTGTCGAAATGTGGAGAGTTCAGACGGCTGCAAACAATCGTTCCTCCTAGATATGCAGAGAGGGTCGGGCGCATAGCAGCACAGAACAAAAGGATTGCCTGTTTGGCTATATCCTGCGTGCGCGGACCCCTCTTTTGTTCCTATCTTAACGCCATCAAAATACAATCGGACCTGCCAAACACAAAGGTGCAGCATGGCCCAAACAGCAGTCGCGAAGAGAAGTCACCCGAAAGGTTTGCCGGTGCTGTTCGCCACCGAGATGTGGGAACGCTTCAGTTTCTACACGATGCTGGCAATTTTCGCGCTCTACATGAGCGCTGGAAAGGAAGCCGGCGGACTGGGACTGGGGAATGAGTGGACCACGCAGATTTACGGGCTCTACATCGGCCTGGTCTATTTCTCACCTTTAATCGGCGGATTTATCGCGGACCGTTACCTGGGCATTAAACGCTCGGTGATTATCGGCGGTTTGATCATGATGCTCGGGCACTTTCTGTTGGCGTTTCGTCCGTTGCCTTTCTTCTTCAGCGCCCTCGTCTGCCTGATTATGGGGAACGGCCTTTTCAAGCCTAACATCTCAACCATGCTGGGTAATCTGTACAAAAAGGTCCCGGAGAAGAAGGATGACGGCTACAACATCTTCTACATGGGCATCAACCTCGGGGCGTTCCTGTCGCCGCTGGTGGCCGGTACCCTGCGCTCGCTGCATCCCATTCACGGCTGGCATTACGCGTTCGGAGCGGCCGGTATCGGCATGATCATATCCGTCCTGGTCTTTCTGCGGTTCCAGAAACTTGTCGAGGAAGGTGATATTCCACCCAACAAGGGGCGTTCCGAGGAAGTAGAGGACAATGTTCCGAAAATCGACCCGAAGGTGGCGAAACAACGCATCTGGGCACTGATTGCTGTTTTTGTCGTTGTGATCTTCTTCTGGATGGCCTTCAACCAGCAGGGACTGACGCTGACGTTCTGGGCCAACATGGCCACGAACACTGCCATTATGCCGGAGATGTTCTCTTCGATCAACCCGGCCTACATTCTACTGTTGACGTTCCCGCTGGTAACATTTTGGACCGTGTTGCGGCGTTTCAACAAGGAACCGACAACGGCGGCGAAAATCATGATTGGCATGATTCTAACCGCCGGCGCATTCACGATTATGGGGATTGCCGCACGACTGGGCGGTAACGACGGGCATGTGCATGTGAACTGGTTGCTGGGGACGTATGCGACGATCACCCTCGGCGAATTATGTCTCAGCCCGATGGGGCTTTCGCTGGTGTCCAAGCTCGCTCCTCCCAAACTGGTCGGAACCATGATGGGCGGTTGGTTTGTCGCCACCGCAATCGGCGGTTATCTTTCCGGTACGGTTGCTACAATCTTCTGGGAAAAGTATCAGAACAGCACTTTCTTCTTTGTTCTTGTCGGATCTTCGCTGTTTGCCGCGCTGATTATGTTCTTGGTTTTAAAGTGGTTGAATCCCATCATCCATAAAGCTGAAACAGAAGCCGCCGCCTCGGCGGGGGAGGAGCAGTCATGAAACGGCTGGTTTCAGTGCTTGCGATCCTGTTCGTGCTTGCAGTTTTCATCTTCGTTGTGAACTATCTCGGCACCCATGATTCCATCGAGAAGGTTGTGGATGTGAACAGGTTCGAGCTGGGAAAGGGACGAACAGTTTATTTGATCGGAGTGGCACCATCTGCTGAATACGAGTGGCGTTCGCTATCGGAGGTGCTTGGAGAACACGGCGAAGAAGGGGACAGTGTCCTGGCGATTGTGTCCGTCGATACCCTGATGGTGGAACGTGTGAGAGACATGTTCGAAGGGAAGAGGGTGAAATTGACCTTCAGTTCGGAATTTGAGCCGGACAGCTCTTCACCCGATCTACATGCCTATCTGAGCACAAAAGATGGACTCGACATCGGGGCGTACATCCTGGAAGAAGGGCTTGCCTGGGATCACCCCGAACACGAGCACCCTCGTCAGGAACAATACCGTGAATTGGTACGGAAAGCCAAACAGGACAGCCTAGGTGTATGGCAACCGGCGGAAACCGCAGATATCGAGGTCGCTGAGTAGGCAAGAATGCAGAAACAATAGTAAGCGGCGCTTTCCAAACGGTGAGCGTCGTTTTTCTTCCAGTCAGCAGCAAGTCACAAACGAGCAGGTTTGGAAGGGAAGATGGAACACCCGGGAACACGGATGATTTTGCTGGTCGCATCATTGACAGTTTTGGCAGCGGCAGCACCCCTGCATGCCGTAGACATCTACTACACGACCTGTACGGATGGTGAGTTTGAAAACTGCCGTTGCCCCAGCAAGCCCCTGGGAGGGATGGAAAAACGTCTCGGGGAAATCGAAAGGCGAAGAGCAGCGGGGGAGGAATTTCTGCTCGTGGACAGCGGGAATTTCATGCGGGCGAAAGTCGATTCTTTCCAGGCTGAGACGTCCATTGATATCTATGAGCTCTACGACTATGATGCCGTTCTGCCGGGTGTTCATGAACTGAAACAGGGGCGTGCGGTCATCGAAAAAGTCGTGGACCGTCTGCCGGTTGTTGCTGCCAATCTGACCTATAAGGACGGCCGTCCGTTGACGAAGACGTTTCGGCGTTTTGAACGTGACGGCGAAACGGTGATTATCACCGGTCTGTTCGATCCCGCTCTCGCCGAGCAACTTCCCCCTCAGCAGATCGAATATCTGCAGATTCAACCGGTTGAGTACAGCCTGAGAAAGGTGCTGGATGAAGTGCCTGCCGGGGCGACCGTGGTCGTCCTGTTGCACTCCACGCACAGCGGCGACAAGGAATTCGCTTCCCAATGGGATCGTGTGAACCTTGTAGTCGGAGGTGCATCCTGTATCAAAGAAACGGGCGTACGTGAAACCGGAGGCGCACCGGTAGTCGCGGCCGGTGCGAACGCTCGTTACCTCGGAACGGCTCGAGTGCGCGGATCACGCGCACGTGTGGAGCTGGTGCCGATTCGTCCTGAGCTGCCGGATGACCCTCGGGCACTGAAGTTCATCGTGGAGTGGAGGAGCCGGTCCAACCGTTGAGTAGTACTTGCAGAACAGCCTGAAACACTGTTTCAAACTGCGGGATTCTCCTCGAAATCTCCTCGAAGATGTAGTATAGCGCCCGAAAAGGTCTTAGATTCTCGGACTTTCATGCGTACCCGAACGCCTACGGCATCGTGCTTTCAGGGAGGAAGCCTCATGCAGAGGATCTGGAGCGGGGGAAACGGAATCGTTCTCGCGATTGTCCTTGTCTTGACTGTCTTTGTATTTGCCGGCCCGGTCGCAGCGGAACAGGAACATGGTGAAGATCCGCACGGTTCAGCCGTTGAGTCTGCCGATTCTGCCCACCACATGGACGACGCGCACGGCGACGAGCACCACGGGGAAGATGCCCATGATACAGCACACGGGGGCGAGGATCACGGGGAGGGACACGGAGAAGGCGATCACGGCGGGCACCAGATGTCCGACCTGGGCAAACACCTGCCGCTCTGGAGCGCTGTTCCCTTCGTAGGCATTCTGCTTTCCATTGCGCTGTTTCCTCTCTTCGCTCCTCACTTCTGGCATCACCATTTCCCGAAAATTTCGGCTCTCTGGGCGGTTGTCTTCGCGGTGCCGTTCCTGATTGCCTACAAAGGCGAAGCGTTTCACGAAATCCTGCATATCTACCTGGCGGACTACATCCCCTTCATTATCCTGTTGCTTGGATTGTTTACCGCCTCCGGCGGGATCCTGTTGCGCGGAACACTGGCCGGCACGCCGGTCGTGAACACGGTCATTCTGATCATCGGAACCGTCCTGGCGTCCTGGATGGGCACCACCGGCGCGGCGATGCTGCTGATTCGTCCGCTGATTCGTGCGAATAAAAAACGCAAGAACAGGATGCACCAGATTATCTTTTTCATCTTCCTCGTGGCGAATATCGGCGGCTCTCTGACCCCGCTCGGCGACCCGCCACTCTTCCTGGGCTTTCTGCACGGGGTACCATTCTTCTGGACCTTCGCCATTTTCCCGCACTTCATCTTCACGGCTGTTTTGCTGCTGATCATTTTCTTCGTGCTCGACAGCATCTTGTACAAGCGTGAAGGGGGCCTGCCGGACATCGAGGATGAGGTGAAAGAACCTCTGAAGGTCGAAGGGATTCACAACCTGCTGTTCCTGATGGGTGTGATGGGGTTTGTTCTCTTCAGCGGTATGGTGCGGTTGCCGTCGGTAAATATCCTGGGTGTGCATGTGCCGTGGCAGAACATCATACGTGAGCTCGGCATCGTGCTGATGGTGGTCTTGTCCATGCTGACCACGAAGAAGAAAATCCGCACGGACAATGAGTTTACCTGGTTCCCGATCAAAGAGGTCGCCTATCTGTTCGCCGGTATTTTCATGACCATCATTCCAGCGCTCGCGATGCTGCGTGCCGGTACGGACGGTGCGCTCCGTCCTATCGTGGAGTTTGTGAAGGAGCCGATTCATTACTTCTGGATCACGGGTTCACTGTCTGCGTTCCTGGACAACGCACCGACTTATCTGACCTTCTTTAACCTGGCGGAGGGTCGCCTGGGCTTGAACGATGCGATGGTGGCTCAAATCCTGCGCGGCACCATGGAACATCCGAACGCGGCGCAATTCGTCTCGTACTTGAAAGGGATTGCTGCGGGCGCGGTCTTCTTTGGTGCAGCTACATACATCGGTAACGCGCCCAACTTCATGGTGCGCAGCATTTCCGAAGAGAACAAGATCAAGATGCCGAGCTTCTTTGGCTACATGCTGTGGTCGATCGGCTTCCTGGTGCCGGTGTTTATTCTGGTATCGTTTATCTTCTTCCGCTGATACGGCTGGAACGATACGAACAGGAGAACGTTCATGTTCAAGAAAATCCTTTATCCGTCGGATTGTTCTGATATGTCCAACGCCGGTTTTCCGGTGGCGGTGGACCTGGCGAAGAAGTACGATACTTCGATTACCATTCTGAATGTGCATGACGAATTCATGTCACATGAAGAGATGCAGATGCTTCGTGTCAGCGAAATGAGCTATGAAGAGAAGATGAAGGAGATCGCGGAGAAGAGCCGTCGAGTCCTGGCGAATATGATTCAGGAATCCGACATAGAAGATCGATGTGAGATCGTTCTTCGTGAAGGCAAGCCGAAGCAGCAGATCGTGAACTTTGCCCGCGAGAACGGGTATGATCTGATCGTGATGACCTCGAACGGTCGCTCGAATCTGCAGGAACAATTGATGGGTTCGACGGCGGAGTATGTCGTTCATCACAGCAAGGTGCATGTGCTCGTGGTGAAAGAAGCTTCCTGATAGGCTTTGAAGCGGCTTCTCCCGGGGAGTTGATCTTCTTCGGGACGTTGACTCGAGCCGCGAGACTCGTTACATTCTACGCTGCTTTTGACAAGGTGCGTTCCGACGGGGAATGCGCATGATCTATCGGGGCCTTAGCTCAGCTGGGAGAGCGCCTGAATGGCATTCAGGAGGTCAGCGGTTCGATCCCGCTAGGCTCCACGGTCGGACTTGGTCCGTGCCATGTTCTTTCATACTGCTGCTTTTCATCTTCAGCCTGTTGGGTGTTCCGATATTCGGGCTTGCGCAGGATGTCGCGGCGGATACGACCGCAACCGACACAGATTCGGTGGATTGGTCGGTGTATGTGCCGCAGATTGTAATCTTTTCGCTGATCTTTGCGCTGGCGGCGTTTTTTACATTCGTTCACGGTAAAAGTCGTGACGCACGTAAGAGATCGAGCCGTACGAAGCAGAAAGTGCGTGACCGGATACGTGAAACGGCACTTCGGAACGCGGAAGAGGCTGAGGAGGAGCAGAGCCGTGAGGATTGAACCAACCCGAATCAATCCTTATCTTTAGGGGCGTGGCTTTGCCTGAAGAAGTTGGACACAAGCGAGAGTAGCTCAGTTGGTAGAGCTCCACGTTGCCAACGTGGTTGTCGCGGGTTCGAGTCCCGTCTCTCGCTCCGTCGATCGGCTCGAACGTCGGGCCGATCGTTTTTTGGTACGGCTTGGCGGCGTGGCCAAGTGGCTAAGGCGAAGGTCTGCAAAACCTTTATTCGCCGGTTCGAATCCGGCCGCCGCCTCCAGATTGCTGACGGCCCGGGTCGAACACAGGCCGGGGTGGTGGAATAGGTAGACACAGGGGACTTAAAATCCCCCGGGGGTGATTCCCCGTGCCGGTTCGAGTCCGGCCCTCGGTACCACAGCAGCGCAGAGGAGCCGGGGCGACTTCAGCCGCGGATGTCTGCCGGGATTGGAACCTTTTCGGGCGATTAGCTCAGCTGGTTAGAGCGCTGTCTTGACATGGCAGAGGTCACTGGTTCGACTCCAGTATCGCCCACATTGGAACACGGAATCAACCAAACGGGAGAACGCACCCATCGCAGGACCACGAGATCGGGGGAAGCCGACCCAGGAACAGAAGAGCACTCACCGGATCAACGAACAGGTCACGGCGTCGGAAGTACGACTGATCGGACCGGACGGGGAGCAGGTGGGCGTTGTTCCCATTTCCAGGGCACGTGCGATGTCAGAAGAGACCGGGTTCGACCTGGTCGAGGTGGCTCCCAATGCGAAGCCGCCGGTGGTGCGTGTGATGGATTATGGGAAATTCCGTTACGAGCTGCAGAAGAAAGAGAAGCAGAGCCGTAAAAAGGGGCAGAAATCACAGATCAAGCGTATCCGTGTGACCCCCAAGATCGAGGAGCACGATTTCGAGACCAAGTTGAAATCGGTACGTCAGTTCCTCGAGCAGGGTGACAAGGTTAAGATCACGGTGATTTTCAAAGGTCGAATGGTGACACATAAGGAATTCGGCCGCGAGGTGATCGACCGTTTCATTGAGGCGACCTCCGATATCGCAAAGCCCGAGGGTAATGTGATGATGGAGGGGGCACGGAACATGGTGGTTACCCTGCAGAAGAAGTAACCTGCGGCGATTGCATTTGCACGTGAAGAGAAAAGAGGATAGATCCATGCCGAAGATGAAGTCGAACCGCGCAGCGTCGAAGCGCTTCCGTCGTACCGGAAGCGGAAAAATCCGCCGCGGCCACAGCTTTCATACTCACATTCTGACAAAGAAATCCCGTGACCGCAAGCGCAAGCTCGCCAAACCGACCCTGGTGTCGAAGGTGGACGAAAAGCGCGTCGGCCGGATGATACAGCAGTAGAGGAACCAGAGTTATGCCCCGAGCAACCAACAATCCCGCATCCCGACAGCGTCGCAAAAAGCTGATGAAGAACGCCAAAGGCTTCTTCGGACGTGGAAAAAATACCGTACGCGCGGCACATCGTCTCACCGACCGTGCCGGGCAATTTGCCTATCGTGACCGTCGAGTCCGACGTCGTGAGATCCGCCGTCTCTGGATCACACGAATCAACGCGGCCGCGCGCATGCATGATATGAGCTATTCCACGTTCATGCACGGTCTGCGTGAAAAGGGCATCGAGCTGGACCGGAAAACGCTCGCCGACATCGCGTTCCACGATATGGATGCGTTCGGACAGCTGGTCGAGCAGGTGCGCGCCTAGCCCGAATAGTTCATGAATGGAGAGAACCTTCCTTTCTAAAAAACTATAGTAACAATAAGATAATATCACGACATGCAGTTTTTCTCCGGCACAGATTGTGTCCAGGCCAAACTTATTTCTTCATTCCCCCTTCGGGCGGTCCCAGCTGTGTCATCTGCTTTGTTCCGAAGGATTCGCGGTATTGCCATACAGCTTCATCCTTCGCGCCTGACATCTGACACAGTTTGAACTCGTGAAATATGCGGGGTAGGCTGTTTCGTATGATAGCAGAAAACCCCGGCCAAAGCTGACCGGGGCTATATTCTATCCACATCGTCTGATGAATCTTACCAGCCGCCGCCGCTGTTGGTCTGCGGAAGGTCCTGCACCTCTTCCGGCACCTGGTAGGTGAGCGAACCAGTGTCCGCGGATGTCATCGCCCACGCCCAGTTCTTTGAACTCTGGACACGGCGGATCACATCACTCAATCCGCCGACGGTTCCGTCGTAGGTTACAACCAGTGTCGCGGTGCCGTTTTCGAAGCCGCGCATGTTCACCTGCCCGACTCCCTGTTGTTCCAACGCGCTCTTGAACTCACCCAGCTTGGCGTCGTCGATGTTGTGGATTTTGACTGTGTAGGTCCCGCCCGCAGTGGAACCGTACCGGGACCAGTCGGCCAGCACCATGTCCATCGCCTCGGCCATCGCCGATTTCGCGGCCTCTTTCGCAGCCTTTCGGTAGGCGAATTCGAGATCATCGCGGTCGATTTCCTTCTCGCGCGCCTGGGTCTGCGCGACGATACGGTACGAACCGGTGTGTACGACAGAGATGTTCACAATAGCAATACCGGTGGGCATGCTCCCGAACGTGCGTCCGCCTCCGCTGCCGGTGGCATCCTTGCCGATCACGCTGAAGTAGACCGCGTATTCGGCGCCGAGGCCTGCACTGTATTGCGACAGATCGCGCAGCATGTCCGGGGTGCCGGTCATCAGGTTCGAACCGAACTGGGGACCGGTGACCACGTTCATCTGTCGCTGTGCAAGGTAGGCATTGATGGAACGCAGCGCCTCGCCTACAGCCGGGTCACCCGGGCGGAACTGATCGGCCGTCGGGTTCGGATCGGGGACAACGACGAACCTGGGGTTGCCGCGTTTGGCGTTCAGCACGGCGATCGCGTTCACGTCATCGCGAATCGATTTCTCCTGTACGGTCGCCTTCACTTTCACCGAGTACATACCGTGGCTCTGACCCTCTTCCAGCACCTGGGTGTTGGTTACGTAGCCGTGGCTGGCGGTCAGAATCCGGTCTGACACAAGCTGAAAGTTGTTGACCAGCGATTCGCTGTTGACGTAGGTGCCCAGAACCGTCGAAACTGCGTTGCGTCGGGCATCTTCCATGGCTTTTTCACGTGTGTCGCCCATCCCCTCGACCACAACTTCCGCCGCCTGCAAGGCCGGGACTGCGATGAGAAGAACGAGTGCGATCACGAGAAAAAGGTTTCGAGTCCTACTCATGAAGCTGACTCCTTCGCTATTGCGCCTGGAATCGTACGGTGCTTGAGATCACCTGAGGATCGCGCGCGAGACCGATCTGGTCCATGCCGATCATGTCGTACAGTTCATACATCAGATCCTCGGGGGAATCGTCGTACCAGACCATGTATTCGATCACATTGCCTGCGCTCTTGAGCAGTTTCTGATCGTTGGTCAGGGTTTCCAGGGCTTCCTTGATGTCACGTTTTTCCTTGAAGCCGAAGTTTGTGAACAACACCTTGATCGGACGGCCTTCCGCGACAAAATCGCGCCAGAAGTTCGTCATCCGTTCGAGGACCTTCGGCATGGTGTTGTTCATCGCCTCGTCAATGCCTGCGCTGATGCTCGCACCCGGGCTGGACAGCGCCATCGGCTGGCTGAAGCCGTTGTTGGAGCCGATGAATTCGCCGGTCAGAACCGCGTACGCACCGACGGTAAGAATAACCTTATACGTTTCGGTACCCGCGTAAGAGCCTTTCTCAATTTTGCCGACGATTTTAACGAAGATGTCTGCGGGGGTGTTACGTGCAAGGATCAGGGCCGGATCTTCTTCTCCTTCGCTGCCCTGCAGCTCCGCGAGGAACGATTCGTCCTTCTCTGCCGCCATCACTTCTTCCTGGCCGACCGTGGGAATGCCTTTGTCTTCGAAGAACACACGGAAACGTGTGTAGAACAGCTCTTTCCACTCTTCCGCTTCGGGAGACGACTGTTCAAGATCGAGGTAGGGCATGATGGTGAAGCGGTCCAGCTCTTTACGCATATCCTTGGCGGATTCGATTACCTGGAGCTGCACAAGTTTCTGGTTGATGAGATCCTTGTTGAGGGTAACCGCCACATGCAGGTTCAGGCGCTTGCCTTCTTCGGTCTTGCGCAGGATCTCATAGTCGAGCATGAACATCTCGTAGTCCGCATAAAAATCGCTCTTGACCTGCTCGAAACGAGCGGCGACTTCCGGATCGCGTATGAGGTCATTGACAACCATCTGGATGGCGTTGCGGATCGCATCTTCTCGAGCATCGGCCTGCTTCTTTTTCCGACCGCCCTTTTCGGCATGACCGCGAGCTTCCACCTTAACGGTGCGTTCATCGATCACAGTGATCTGTCCGTTGGTGACGACAGCTCCGGTCAGCAACACACCGAAGGCAACGATCAGGCTCAACAAACGACTCATCTTCTACTCCCTCCCTGATGGGTAACCGTTTCCCTGTAAGTTTGCGTATTCGTCTTGAAACTGAAAGGTAGTTTCACTCGAATAACCTCTTCAACTACATAACCCCCGGAGCCTCAACTCATTTAAGGTGGTTGCGTGTTCTTCCGGCAACGACCGTGGTGCTAATGCAACGTCATTTTTCGGCATTGCAGGCATATCGGCACCTTATCAAGAATCAGAATATCGGATTCGCAAACGCCGGGCCTGAAAGCTATTGCACTTCCCTGCCAAAGGGAGCGATTTTTCATAGAGGTTGGCCTCGATGGTTGTCTTCACCGATTCGGGAACCATGAGATGCATTCTTCCGATGGCGAGAAACGAAAAAAAATCCGTATCCCCCCCGGAGATCCGTTCACCTATTGGAATGCTCGTGCACGCCGTGCTCAGCAGCCGCCGAAACAGTCCCGTGCAGACCCGCAGCGGCGTGGGATTCGCGGGCTTTCTTCTGAGCAGTTACGCAGACGGCGCAATGCGTACACGTTCATCATGGCATCGCTGGCATTTATCGCGCTGATCCTGTATGGAGGCACTCAAATCGCAGGGCCCAGGCTACTGGTCACGGTGCACGGAGGAGACGCGCTTGTCATCATGGACGGGGACACACTCGGCCTGGCGGAAGAAACGTACGGACCTCTGCCGATAGGGGAGCACACCATCCGAATTCTGTCCGCCCGACCGGGCATGAAAGCTGTGCCGGATTGCGTGCGTGTCTACCTTGG
>WJJA01000488.1 GCA_014729955.1 bacterium | reverse complement strand
TTTCAAGGCAAACTCATCTATTCATTCCCCCTTCGGGCGGTCCCAACTGCGTCATCTGCTTTGTTGCGAAGGATTCGCGGTATGGCAATACAGCTTCATTCTTCGCGCCTCACATCTGACGCAGTTTGAACTCGTGAAATACCCGGGCTAATGGTTTGCTCCAAATGTCCGAAAAAAAGCAATTGTTTCTTGATCTGGTTGAACGGGTACCCCCCCGGATGTATCTTGCCTGCAACAGAAGGGGCGTGAACCCGGGGATCGTTGCACACGATACACACGGGCTTTCCGTTGCATCCCGCCGAACAGGGAGGGTGGACTGTATGCAACGCTTGCCATAAAGCTCGCCGCAGCACCGCAACGATACAAAACAGCCACACTGCATGACTACCCCCGTGCTGTTCACCTGACCCCGCTTGTGATCCCTGCGGTCGGGATATGACCCGCCGTGACGGGATCTCCGAATGATGTATTCACGTTGTCCCGGTACCATCGAAAGAATGCAGGACCTGCGTACTCCCGGCCCCGTGCGGAGCACCAGGTCACCGACGTTCGCTGTCGAATTGGATTCCCAGCGGAATGGTGCCGACGTGTTACCGGACCTCAGAGGCTTGCGAAAACGTCGAAAAGCCCTGACGTCCCAGCGGTTGAGTTCAATGGCAAAACCATAGAGAAAACCTGATCCAACCGAAAGGAGACCACCGGGTGCACGATGACAAAAAGCATGAGGTAAAGTACTTCCTCGGCCTGCCGTACGACATCCATCCATGGGTGTTCTTTATCGGCGCCGGACTGATCCTCTTCTTCGTGGTGTTGACGATCGTTTTCGGACCGGTCGTCGACAACCTGTTCGGGAACATCCAGGCGGGCATCGCCAACTACAGCGGCTGGTTTTTCGTGCTCGTGATGAACGTGGTCCTGATCTTCGCACTGGTCCTGCTTTTTTCACGGTTCGCGAAAATCCGATTAGGGGGGCCGGACGCCAAACCGGAATTCAATACCATCGCCTGGTTTGCGATGCTGTTCAGCGCCGGGATGGGGATCGGGCTTCTGTTTTACGGCGTCGCGGAACCGATGTTTCACTATGTGGCGAACCCGGTGGCGAAGCCGGGCTCGGTGGAAGCGGCACGCAAGGCGATGGATTTCACCTTCCTGCACTGGGGTCTCCATCCCTGGGGTATCTATGCGGTGGTAGGATTGGCGCTCGCCTTCTTCGGATTTAACAAGAACCAGCCGCTTTCCATCCGCGCGGTGTTTTACCCCCTGCTCGGCGAAAAAATCCACGGATTCTGGGGCAACCTGATTGACATCCTCGCCACCGTGGCAACCCTGTTCGGCGTGGCGACCTCCCTCGGACTGGGCGTGCAGCAGGTAAACGCCGGGTTGGCACACCTCTTCGGCATCGAGCAGAGCGTTACGGTGCAGGTACTGCTGATTACCGGCATCACCGCCCTGGCGACCTGGTCGGTGGTGCGCGGCCTGGACGGCGGTATCCGGCGTGTCTCCGAAATCAACATCTATCTCGCGCTGGGTCTGCTGCTCTTCGTGATCATTCTGGGCCCCACGCTGTTTATCATGAACGGCCTTGTCGAGAACATCGGCTACTACGTCCAGAACCTTCCGCAGCTCGCCACCTGGAACGAGACCTATGAAGCCACCGACTGGCAGAACGGCTGGACGGTATTCTACTGGGGCTGGTGGATTGCATGGTCGCCCTTCGTGGGGATGTTCATCGCACGCGTATCATACGGTCGTACCATTCGTGAATACCTGCTGGGGGTGTTGTTCATTCCGACCCTGGTCACATTCTTATGGCTGACGGCATTCGGTGACAGCGCGATCTACATCGAAATGTTCGGCGCAGGCGGACTGGCAAAGGCGGTGCAGGACAACGTGCCGGTCTCACTGTTCATCTTCCTGGAGAGCTTCCCGCTGTCAGAGGTCACCAGCATGCTCGGGATTATCGTGGTGATTTCGTTCTTCGTCACCTCGTCGGACTCCGGATCGATGGTGATCGACATCATCACTGCCGGCGGCAACCCCGACCCCCCGCGACCGCAACGTCTTTTCTGGGCGATCACGGAAGGTCTCGTCGCAGCGGCGTTGCTCCTGGGCGGCGGACTGGTCGCGCTGCAAACCGCGGCGATCACCACGGGATTGCCCTTTGCAGTGGTGATCCTGGTGATGTGTATCGCGATGTATCGAGGCCTCGCCAAATACTACGATGAAAACCCCAAGATCTGGACGGAAGATCATGAAGTACAGTTGCCGGAAAGGGGGAAGACCGATGACGAAGCGTAATACGACAGGTTCCATGGAGGCGGTTGTAAACCGCACAAGTGTCTGGTTTGTGGCGATTCTTGTTGTTTCTGTCCTTTCGGTCGGGTTGCTGCTGCCTGCAGCGGCGACGGCACAGGACAAGGTGCTGAAGCTGGCGTACGTGGAATGGTCCAGCGAGATCGCCAGCGCGCACATGGTGCAGGCGATCATCCAGGAAGAGCTTGGCGTTCCCTGCGAGATCCATCCAATGAGCGCGGACGAGATGTGGAAGTCCGTCGCCGACGGCAGCCGGGATGCGATGGTCGCCGCCTGGATGCCGGAAACACACGGCCACTACTACGAGATGTATGCCGACAGCCTGGAAGATCTCGGCCCGAACCTGGAAGGGGCGAAGATCGGGCTGGTGATCCCCGATGTTTCCCCGGGACGTCAAACCGGCGGTCGCGGTCAGCGCAACCGCCCCTACATCACCATCGATTCCATCGAAGAGATCAGCGAAAACGCCGACAAATTCAAGTATCGCATCGTCGGGATCGATCCCGAGGCCGGCGTGATGAAAAAGGCGCGCAGGGCGATCGAGGCGTACGGATTGGATGAGATGCGCCTGATCGAGGGCAGCGAAACGATGATGACCGCCGAACTCGCGCGCGCGATTCAGCGCAAAGAGTGGATCGTGGTCACCGGTTGGAAGCCGCACTGGATGTTCGGACGCTGGACCATGAAGTTCCTCGACGATCCGAAAAATGTCTTCGGCGGCACCGAGGAGATCCGTACCATGGTCCGTCCGGGGCTGAAGGAAGATATGCCGAAGGTTTATCGCTTTCTGGATAACTTCTACTGGACGCCCGACCAGATGGACCAGGTGATGGTCTGGAACCAGATGGAAGGTGCCGACCCTTACCAGAGCGCGATGCGATTCATCAAGTACAATCCCGAAGTTGTGCAGGAGTGGTTGAAGTAAACCGCCGTTCGTGATCCATGCAAAACCCGGGATGTGCCGTGACGGTCATCCCGGGTATTTTTTTGCTATGTTTCTGCAGATATACAGACAAGCCTCTTCACTCGGGAACAGTGGACGTGGATTGATCGCCGGCTTCCGACTGCAGCGGGTCCAGGTGAACCAGCACATGTTCCAGCTCGTCGCACTCTGTCTGCAGACGTTCGCGCACCAGTTCCGCAAGCAAGTGACCTTCTTCCACTGTCAACGTCGCATCCACCTCCACATGCAGATCGACATGCACCCTGGCGGCGAGGGTGCGTGTGCGGATATCATGTACCCCGCGGACACCTTCAACGGAGCGGGAAACGATCTCGATCTTCTCAATCACACCCTGCGGCGCCGCGGCATCGGCCAGTTCTCTCACATTCGGCCGGATGATACGATAAGCCGACCACGCGATGAAAAGCGCCACGACAATCGCACCGATCGGATCCAGAATCGCCCAGGAGGGTCGCACCAACGCCGCGGTGACCGCCAGCGCAACCGGAATCGAAGAGATCGCATCGGAACGGTGGTGCCATGCATTGGCTCGCAAGGCCGGGCTCTGCAGGGAACGTCCGACTGTATCCGTCCAACGTGCAATGCCTTCTTTTACCACGATGGAAACAAGGGCCGCGACCAGGGCAGGGACGCCGGGTACGGTGTGTTTGCCGGCCAGTAAGGAGGCCGTTGCATCCCACGCGATAGACACTCCAGCGGCAAACAGGACAAGGCCGATAAACAATGTGATGAAGGTCTCGATGCGACGGTGGCCGTAGGGATGGTCGGAGTCCGGAGGTTTGAGCCAGATCATGGAGCCCAGCAGAATGGCAACATCGGTGGAAGAATCGGTCAGGCTGTGCAC
>WJJA01000487.1 GCA_014729955.1 bacterium | reverse complement strand
CCTGATAAACCGCGTTCAGTCTACTGCACCCGCGCTCCTTCAAACGAGTGCAGGCCCCCGCCTTGATGCCGACTCCGGTGGTCCCGTCGTGTTACCATACCACCCAGGGAGTTTCCGGGATTTTATGAAAGCCGGCGGGTGCCCACCACAGCACAAGCATCGGTGCATCCGGGCGCAGTTCACGCATGATCACACGCTCGTCCTCCGCGTACGCAACCCATTGCGGTTGATTCACCGACGCCTGCGGCAGCGGGGTCAGTCGTGTACGAGCCACCGGTTTGATCCGCCACAGGTCCATGGTTTTGCCATCCGGTCGCGCCCAGACCACGTATCCGGCGTCCCTCCCCTCTCGCACCACAAACAGCAGACCGCCGTAGGGATGCGGTCCCCACAGCTCGCAGTCACGCTTCAGGGTGAGGTGTTCGACGAACGTGCCGCGCGGTCCCTCATCCGGCATGAAACGGTATACCGTTCTGTCACCGTCAAAGAGGTACAGTGCGGTCTCCTCTTGAGTGGACGACGCCCAGGCATGCAGCCAGTCATCTGCAGCGACGGCTGTATCCTGCGGCAGCGCAATCCAGAGGGTGTCGCCCGGGGCGGTGGTCTTGGCGATCACCATGCGCCGTGTCGGGAAATGACGCACCGCCAGGAGTGAAGCGTCTCGTGAAAAAGCCCACGGCCCGCTTTCCACTTCGACATCGTACTTGTACCGGCTCTGACGTGACGGCATCCGAACCGGTGCCTGGCGGCCCTCTCGGAAATCAACCAGTACGAAATCGTTCGAAGCGGGATCGGCGGCCGGCGCGAGCAGCAGGTCACGGTCCCGATGATACACCAGAGGGCCGATACGGTGTTCCGCGGTCCAGCCGATCAGGTCCCAGCCGAGCTGATAGCGGTAAATGCCGTGACGGGCGCCGTAAGCTTCGCTCGAACCGGTGTCTTCCACCACGTGCTCCATGTGCGCATAGATCGCATCACCCGCCACCATCACCTGGTGCACGTTCACCGGGTCGTGTGCAATCCCCTCCGTAGGCAACCGACTGAAGGGATGGGTAAGCGTGGTGTCTTCCGGCACGATCCACATTTGCGGCGAACGACTCGGGCTGTCCTTGGCGGTACGGTCGTACAGGAAAAGCACCGGGGCAAGGCCCGTGTAAGGCATGTACCATTTTTCGTACGCGTACCCGATGTCGGAAAGACGCGGGGCACGCAACCTCGGAAGCAGGCGACGTTTCAAGGTGCTCTGATCCAGCCCCGGGATGATTCCCAGGCTGTCGAGTCCGGTACGGCTTTGGGCCCACAATGAATCGGAGAACTCGAATCTCCCCAAAGTTTCCGCCGTGAGCGCCGCCATGGGGTAGAACCCCGATACCGGTCGTGCGAAGGCGCCGCCCATCTCATCGTACAAGGCTTTCAACACATCAAACGCTTCCGCGGTGTCAGCTTTGGCAGCGTAGGCGGACGCCAGTTCTCCGAGCATCGCCGACGATGGTCCGGGATCGCGCATGAACGGTTCACGGTAGGGTTCCAGCAGGCGGATCACTTCCTCATTCCGGTTCATTTCGATCAGAGCCGTGGTGCGAATCCAGACCAGGTCCATTTCCATCAGCTGCAAATCGGCAAGTATTGTATCGTCCGCTTTCTGCAGTTCCTTTGCCAGTTCGACCACCAGGTCCCACTGTTCCAGGTTGACCGCGAAACTCAGCAGAGCGTTCAGCGCTTCCCAAGGTATCTTCTCGAAGTCGGCGGCGGAGTGACGCAGACGTTCGGCGGCGTAGCTTGCCCCGCCCCAGGAGAGCATAGCGTCCATTGCCAGGATTTCTATGTGCAGGGAAGCGTTCTGATGTTCCTGTTTCAAGGAATCCAGGAAGGGAGCGATACGCGAGCGCGCTTCCTTGAACATGAGGTCACGGTCCGGACGTCCCTCGAACACACCGGACAGCTCAAGAACCTTTTCCCAGCGGGCGGCCAACCCCTCTATCAGCTGGGTTTGTGTCTGTTCCGGCAGAGTTGTCGTTTCCTCAGGCCGTTCCTCGGCAGGAGTCTGCGGGGTCTCCGGGGCACAATAGCCCGCAGGCACCGTGAGCATGATAACCGCGCAGATGACACCAAGTGGAAGAATACGATTGCCGCCCATCGGGGACGTCCTTTCGAGCGTTCGAACTGCGGATAACCAGTTGTTTACCGGTGGGAAGGTAGCCAGACCGGATACTCTCATGCCAGTAGGATACTCTCTCCAGGTTCAGATTGTAAGGGCAGTCTCGCCGGCTCATTCAATGGAGATCGAATGTTAACAATTTCGAAAAAATTGTTGCTTCTGTTGGCGGTTTTAACGGTCGGGAGCTATATTTTTCGCGTTCATGCATATCAGGCATCGGAGACGAGGCCGGTTCACACACGAAGACGTCGGGGCTGATTCGGTGACGTTCTTCACAAACACGACCGCCTCGAAACACATGGGAGGTTGATTTGATGGTGAGGAGAAAGGTGTTTCTCGCAGCCATTGCCGTGCTTCTGGTG
>WJJA01000486.1 GCA_014729955.1 bacterium | reverse complement strand
GCACCGCCCTGCTTTGTCACGGTCTGATCGTGATCGGCCGCAGGCGTTCTCCGGGTTTCATGCAGCGGTCCAACCCTCAGAATACGGGCGCACCACAAAACCTTGTACGAATCCGGAAAGAGCGATTTGTCGGATCACGGCCCGCGTCTGTAAGACGTGACCCGACACGCAAAATGGTTCTGAAACGGCACGAAGGATTCCGACCATTTCGAATTCGATCAACATGTTTGAACTCCTTTCTTCCAGCCGGTTCGGTGAAGCGCTGGGCGAGGAAGTCTGCCGATCGCTGGCCGCGAGCGGATCTCTCGTTCATTACAAAGCGGACGACATTGTCTTCCACGAGAACGACCCGGCTCATGCGGTCTTCATCGTGCTGGCCGGTGTGGTCAAACTGGTACGGTACGGTGAGGATGGCCGTGAGACGATTATTCACCCGGCCGAGCCGGTGCACATGTTTGCCGAAGCCGGGCTGTTCCTGGAACGCTATCCGGTCACCGCGGTCGCCTCAAAACCGACGGACCTGCTGCGTATTGAGCGCGAGACGGTGCTACGGCTGATGGAACAGCACCCCGTCCTGCTTCGCCGCATCTTCGACACGATGGCCAATTGGTTGCGGCGCCTGGTGGATACGATCGACCAGCTTACCCTGAACGATGCCACGGCACGAGTGGCCAATTACCTGCTGCGGGAACGTGCAACGCGACTGGATGAGGGTGGGAATCCCGACAGGTTCGTGATCCCCTTGAAGAAAGGGGAAGCCGCACGGATGCTGAACATGAACCAGGCGACCTTCTCTCGAGCCCTGCGCATGCTGCAGGATGACGGCACCCTGCATGTGCAGGCGCGCAACCTCCTGATACGCAATCTCGAACAACTCAAACAGCATGGCCTGCCGCCGCTGGATGAATGATGCAGGTACGATAATTATTCCCCCCCCCCATATCCCAAAGCTCATATGAGGAGGAATATGGGGAAAGGGGGTTTGTTTTACAACCGGTCGGTGACCACACGTGCATTCATGAAATGCTTGAGGTAGTCCGGCCCGCCGGCTTTTGCATCGGTACCGGACATCTTGAAACCGCCGAAGGGTTGCACACCGACAATGGATCCGGTAATGCCGCGGTTGAAGTAGAGATTACCGACACGAAGGGCGTAGCGTGCACGGTTCAACCGGTAGCGGTTCTCCGATATCAGTCCGCCGGTAAGGGCGTATTCGACATTGTTGAAGATGTCGATCGCATGGTCGAAGTCCTTCGCACGTATGCAGGCGACCACCGGTCCGAATACCTCTTCTTGAGCAATAGAATCGCCGGGATCGACGTTTTTGAAAACCGTCGGCTGAATGTAATACCCGCCGTCTTTGTCAATCGGTTCGCCACCGGTCACCAGTTCGTTTCCTTCTTCTTTGGCGCGCTGGATGTAGCCAAGAATCTTTTCCTTCGCCGCTTCGTTGATGACCGGATTCAGGTCGGCGTTGTCCGCTGCATGGCCAATCTCGAGCTCTTCGGAGGCCTTGGCAAACCGGTCGACCATCTCATCGTAGACTTCATCCACGACGATCAGGCGACTCATGGCGGAACACTTCTGCCCCTGGAATCCATAAGCGCTTTTGACCGCAAATTTCACCGCCTGGTCCAGATCTGCGGTTTCATCCACGATCAAAGCATCCTTGCCGCCCATTTCAAGCACGGTTTCCTTGAGGAAGAACTGACCGCGGCGGTGCCTGGATGCGTGCTCATCGATTCTCATACCGATTTCACGAGACCCTGTGAATGAGATTACGCGAGTGAGAGGATGCTCAACGAGCGCATCTCCGACTTAAAAATCACCCGGCAGGAAGTTGATCGCCTCTTTCGGAACACCGGCATCCAGCAGAATATCCAACACGAACGCTCCTACACGGACTGCGTCGGGTGCGGGGCTGAGATTGACAGTATTGCCCGCGACCAGGGGACCGGTGGTCATGCCGGTCAAAATCGCCGCCGGGAAATTCCAGGGAGGGATGACCGCGACAGCGCCCATGCCTTCGTAGTACATTGAATTGTCTTCATCCGGGAAAAAGTGAAGCTTTTGAGGTCCGGACAGTTCGATCATCTGTCGTGCATAATATTCCATGAAGTCGATCGCCTCTGCGACATCCGCATCCGCTTCGACCCAGTTTTTGTTTTCTTCGAAACACTCCAGCGCGGCGAGCTCAAACTTACGGTCACGCATGATACGTGCGGCTCGAACGATGATGTGAGCACGCTCTTTCCCGTCCAGATCGCGCCAGTGAAGCTGGTAATAATCATGGGCGTGGCGTACGGCGCGGTCTACGATCTCGGGATCGGCGTGTCCGACGGTCCCGATCAGACGATCCGGTTTGCCGGGATCATAGGATTCGAGAGTTTTGCCACTGTCCACCCATTCGCCTGCGACGAGCAGATCAGTGTGTCCACCCAATTCGCTCTCGACTTTACGCAAAGCCTCTTGCATCCTTTTGCGGTTGTCCGGGTCGGAAAAATCAGTATGCGGTTCGTTGCGATATGGAGGTAGTGACATGTTCTCTCCTTTGGTCAATCCGTTGATCCTGAATTTTTAATGCCCTGAAACAGGGTATAACACTAAGCGGGGGGGATGCAGCGAGCTCACAAAAAAGTTCATTCCTCTCGAGATGTAGCTAACAAAACGGAGGGTACTTCCAATGGATACGTGTGTATTGTGCCTGTACGTTTGAGGCGGATTGTTCTGCAAGAAGTTAACCCGGGGTAAAACTTGCGCAGGCGATTCCGTTTACTCACGGTGTGAGAACTGGATCCGGTCGTCCTTTCGGGAATTCGCGAATCCTGATCGTCACTCTACCAGGACAGTACCTTCCGTTGGATGAATCTGTTCGCCCGCCTGGATAATTTATGAATGGAAAAACAATCTATCGAAAGGCAGTTACAACAAGAAGATGATATCCAGTACCACGGTTTTTTACCGGCACAGCGAAAACAATTTCACATTCTGTCATGCCGCCGGGAATGCCGGCAGACAAGTCCGGCGAGAGCCGAAACCGATGCGAAGCGTAGCTCTCGTGCACCGAAGGTATGTGAAATTCAGTGTTTTTGCCATCTTCAAGTAGTATTGCGGGACATTCTTTCCAACAATCTGTATAGCCCGCATATTTCACGAGTTCAAACTGTGTCAGATGTGAGGCGCGAAGGATGAAGCTGTATGGCAATACCGCGAATCCTTCGGAACAAAGCAGATGACGTGCTTGGGACCGCCCGAAGGGGGAATGAATAGATGAGATTGGCCTGGACACAATCTGTGTCAGGGAAAATCTGTATAGCGTGACATTATCTTATTGTTACTATAGTTTTTAGAAAAGAATGTACTCTCCATTCATGAAATATTCGGGATAGACAGCAGCCGCCGGCGCGAGGATGGCAAGCGGATTGCAGGTTCATAGCGTTCGACACAACAGCTCAACCCAGGCACGCCGAGTGATCTACCTCAAGCAATATGAAACGTGTCAGGGTTGCATCGGCATGGTCGGCACGAGCGGCGGCATGTCCACACCTGCAAGCTGATCCAGGTACAGGCGCGCTTCGGCGGTCAGCAGGCCGTTCGGATAGGTGATGACGAGGTTCTCATAGGCCTGCCTTGCGAGTATGAGATCCCCATTCGCCCGGTGATAATGCCCTGTCAGCAGCCAGGCCTCTTCAGCGCGGGGATCGTCCGGGTAGGTTTCCGCGAATCGCTGCATGCCGGCGGGGGAGGAGGTGGCGGCAGTGTTTAATTCCATCTGCGCCAACAGCCAGGCTGCCTCTTTTCCTGTGGGTGTGTCGATTTCTTCGGCGAGGGGGGTGAGCAGCTCCAGCGCTTTCTCGCGGTTGCGCGAATACAGCGCCTGGTCGGCTTCCGCCAGGATATGTGCGACAGTGCTGTCCTGTTGCAACATGGTGAGGCGTTGCGCCGCCTCGAGCATATCGTTTTCCGGGTCGGCGCCGGTAGGCTGATAGACCATGCTGTCGAGGATGGCTCCCGCCCTCTCGAGGTCGCCACGCCACCAGGCCAGACGAGCACGCAGATACCCAACCTCCGCAAACAATTGAGACCCGGGTTCCACCGGCATGCGCGGGGGACGGTTGGGGCCCGTTGGAACGGGTGTCATCAGATCCTTCGTCGTTTCGGCGGCAGCTTCAAGCTTTCCCATGCGTGCGTGCGCCACAGCCAGCGCGAAACGGGGGCCGGCTTCCTCCTCCGGACGAGGGTCGGCTTTTTCGGCCCGCAATGAAGAAAGCACACGCTCGAAGTCGCGAGCGGCTTTCTTATACTCAAGGGTGCCCTCGAGGGCAATCAAGCCTCGTTCCATCAACGCTTTACGGCGTACAAAAGGATCGTTTTCCTTCTTGATCAGCGTTGTGAGAATAGAATCGGCTTCGGCGAACTCCCCGCGATCTGCCAGCATCCCGGCGAGGATGATGTCCACCTGGGCACGGCTGAGCGGGTTACTCAGACGCCGCTGTGCATGTTCCAGCGCCGCGAATGCGATGGAATCCGCGCCTTCCGCATGCACATCACGGGCGAAATCCAGCAGCCGCTCACCCGTCGCAACCGCTTGTGCATCCAACTCGAGCTCCCAACGCAGCGCTTCGGCAAAGTTTCCGTTTTTCATCGCCTGGCCGGCGAGGATTTCCACGAGGATCTGTTCGTATTCGCGTAACTGTGCTTCATTGCGCGGCATGGAAAAACGCGGGTATGTCCGGTTCTTTTCGACTGATGCAACAGGACGTTTCCTCACGTCGCCCGCGAACTCGTCGGGCAGACGTTTTATCTCCCGGTCGAGATTGCCGACGGCTTTGTGAACGGATGCTGGACCTGCGATGCGGGGGATGTGCCTGAGCATGGCCGAGAACTGTCGGGCGCGCTGACGTTCCTGCATGACAACCGACTGCACTGCAGAGGTTGCGGCGCTGTCAGCCGGGACATTTGCCAGGCTGCGGATGACCCATCCCTTCCGACCCGGATGTGCCCTTACGCTGTTAAGATGCTCTCGCGCGGCCCCGTCCCAGTTCATCCGCGACTGGAAGAGGTTGGCCAGGTTCACCGCAAACAGGGTGGAATCGTCAATGGCTTTTCGACCCTCATAGAGCACTTCCACGGCACGGTCTACCAGCCGTAAACGAAGGAACGCGTTGGAAAGTCTTGTATAGGTGTGGGAACTGTACGGCGATTCCGCCTTCGCTTTCGCCCAGGAAACCTCAGCGGCCTGCTTCTGATCGTCCAGGTATTGCACCCGGCCAAGCTCGATGTACCATTCAGACATATCACGATGGGGCGGGGCAAGGGTAATCTTATCATCGAGAATTTTGATCGCTTCGGCATAGTTGCCCATGGCGGTGAGATTACGCAGCACACCACGGAAGAAACTTTCCTCTTCCGGGAACTGCTCCAGTAACCGACGATAGATGTTCAGCGCATGCTCGTACTGTCCGCGAATTTCCATGCGTCGAGCAGACCGACCTTCGTTCATCGCTTTTTGTCGATCATTGGGTTGCACAAATTCAGGCAGGCGCGGCCGTGCCGCGGGCTGCTCGTCGTTGCGCACCGTTCTGCCAGTCTGGGCATGTACAAGGGGTACGGCAGCCAGGCTCGAAAAGAGGCTGAGCCATAGAACGGTGCAGAGACGTTTCCATATTCGTGCGTGCATCGATGACTTCATGGACGTTGTTCTTGGTTGCGGTGTACCCGTGTAAGTGTTCATGATCTTCGCACGATGTCGCAAGGGTTTCCGTTCCCGGGTTCGCGGTACTCAGGGCTCACAGTCTTGTTGCATGGATTGCGAGGCAAGCCGGCGTTATTTCATCAACACGATCTTCTGCCCGAGGATGCCGTAGAGTCCGAAACGCGCACGCACGAGGTACACCCCGCTGGGCAGATCGCCGCCGTAGAAGGTAAACATGTAACGGCCTTCTGTGAATAAGCCCTCTGCGATCCGTTCCACCTCGCGTCCCAGCAGGTCGTAGAGTGACAGCGTCATCTCCGTCTCAAACGGCAGGGTAACTGATACACTCGCAATCTCATTGAACGGGTTCGGGAAAGCCGGGTGCAGCATAAAGCCCTGGTCAAGCGGCGATGCGTCAACCGGTTGATGAGGTGCGGTATACTCCGCGTCAAACACCCACGGTTTGTAGCTGCGGTCCTGGTGCAGAGGCCACTGATCGGTTTTATGCGGACTGGGATTGCCCTGGATATCGACAAAGCCGCTTTGACCGGGGGGAAGGATGTTGAGGGCCTGGTCGGCTGTTCCGAAGTCAACGGCCTGCATCCAGGAACCCACATCGTTGATCGCTTCCGGCACATCCGCCAGATCGTTGAAACTCAGCGGGGAGCGGGGCGCGATGTAGACGTCGATGTTGTTTACCGGGTGGTTGCTTCCAACCCACGGCACATTGTCGCCGTTGTCCCACCAAACCGCAGGCTTGTTGTTCCAATTGACAAAATAGTCCTGATCGGTGTGGTCAGCGTGCGGCAGTTCATCAAACGGAAGGAAGCCGCTCCACTCTTCGGTGCCGTCACCCAGCCGCGGCAATCTTGGATCGACAGCATCCGAGCGGTCCACATACCGTCCGATATGGTGGTACTTCAAGTTGCCGCTGATGTCGGCATAAAAGAGGTTGAACGAGAGGGTGTTGTCCTCGACGGCTTCGTTGACCTCTTCCAGCGAGGAGGCGTGCCAGACATCATACAACGCAGTCACCAGGTCGCTTTCACTTTCCCAGCAGGTCCGCGCCTCGGCATAGGCCTGCAGATCATCGGGATCGGACGCTACAACAGGGCCGTGAAGAGATCGTGTTACTGTAAAGTCACGGTCACTTGATCCTGACACAGCTATGGTGTGTTGCAGGGTATCGAATTCCACCCATTCTCCGTTGAACTGGTACCGTGACAGTGTGGCATCTTCCGTCTCAAGGATGAAGATATCAGAATTGTCGCTGATTCCCGACGTCAGTGTCCAGGCGAAGGATTCTGTACGACCGATGATCACACCGGGGACTCCGGCGATACAGGCGCCGCCGACATGGAACTGCGGGCAGTCCAGTTCCACCTCGGCGACGGTATTGGTCGCGTGCTGTTGAGGCGGTCCCATCTGCGGGGCGCCGAACAGCATGGTCCCGTTCGATTCAGATTTCTGGGTCGATGCCAGGACGGCAAAGCTGCCGAACTTGGGAGGGAGCCCGGCGTTGAGCGCGGCGAGGTCTGCTTCATGGTGAAATTGCTCGAGCGCACGAGCGGCCGAATCGCTCACCGTGACGCCGTGATAAGGTCGCATATCGGGACGGGCATGCAACGTCTGTTCGTGGATAGTGGTCGGTGCGTCAGGATCGTTGAGCGGACGGTTTTCGTTGAACCAGTCCTCGCCGTTGGCTTCAAGCTCCACTGCTCGTGTCAGTTCTTCACCTCCGAAAACACCGAACCGCATCGCCATAAACTGCACGACCGCCAAGGTCTTATGCGCGCTCCACTCCTCCAGAGGATAGCTCTGGAATTGAGTCGGCAGATAGACGGATGGATTGCTCTCACAGGAATCGATGTAGGCGTTTACGCCGTCTGCATACGCGGACAGCATAAACTGGTGTTCCGGGGACAGGACATTGAACTGCTCGGTACGTTCTTCGTCGCTGTAGCCGTAGAGACGGGCCTCCTGGTCAAGCGGGAGATAACCCGGTCCCAGGATCTCAGACAAGCGGCCTTCACCGGCTCGACGATAGGTGTCCATCTGGTAGAGACGGTCCGCGGCGATCGCAAACCCCTGTCCGAAGAAGACCCCGGTCTCGCTCTGAGCGATCACATGGGGCACGCCGTACTCATCCCGCTGGATGGTGACCGTCGTACCGTCCGGTGCCGTCAAGGTTTGCGCCGGCAGACGAAGCGGTAACAGCACTATCAGAAAAACAAAAAGGATCCACCTCAGACCCAATTGTTTTTCTGTAACTTGAAAACTTGGAGCAAAGATCAAATGTTTCCCCGCGGTTGACCCTTTCCACATCTTGCTACCATAGCATCACGACGGTTGACCGTTCCCGTCGTGCTCCTCCACCCACTTCATAAGGTACTCAAGGAAGATCGCAACTCCGAACTGATTAATAGAGAAAATGCAATTGCAGGCGAGACGGTTACTGATGACGAGCCTGTCGCTGCTGTTGTTATCTACCGAATGGAGGAATTCAGTAAATCTCTGCGCCTGGGTTGCCTAACAGATGATCACGTTCTAGCTTTGCGGTGTTAGGTGTACCTAATGATGAATCGCCGACCAACGTAAGGGATGAACATGATGAGCATCAGTCAACAGATAGACAACCGAGTTGCGACCCGTAAGGTGCTGAACCACCCTTTCTATCAAGCCTGGAACCGTGGGGAGCTTTCGTTGGATGCGCTCCGCGACTACGCGATCCAATACTACAAGCACGTTCAGGCCTTTCCTACGTACCTGTCTGCCGTACATGCGCATACCGATGAAATTGAAGTGCGACGTCACCTGTTGCAGAACCTGGTGGATGAGGAAGCCGGGCGCCCCAATCATCCGGAACTGTGGCTTCAATTCGTCGCATCGCTGGGGATAGACACCGGGCAGGCAGAGACTGCGGAAACACGACCGGAGACGGAAGCGATGATAGAAGTATTTCGGGACATCTGCCGCAACGGTAGTACCGCGGCCGGGGTTGCCGCACTGTATGCGTACGAGAGCCAGATACCCGAGGTCTCGGAATCGAAGATTGACGGTCTGAAGCGGTTCTACGGGTTTACAGATCCGGAAGCCTATCGCTATTTCACCGTTCATATCGAAGCGGACAAGGAACACGCTGCCGTCGAACGTGCCGTCATCGACAAGCTGGAGTCGGACGCGGATGCTTCAGAGGTTCTCACAGCAGTGGAACGTGTCCTGGAGTCGCTGTATGCCCTGCTTTCAGGCGTGTGTGACAGGCACAATATTGCATGCGACATCGCAGCTGCCTGATTTGCCTGATGGGAAATCCAGGAGTGAAAACGCCGTTTCCTGCCGGCTTTACTCGTCTACAACTTGTAGCTACCGAGGAAGTCCAGGGGATCGATAGGGATGATCAGCTCATCTTTCAACTGGTCAATCGGGAGGTTTCCGAGCAGCATGATCATATCCCCGCCGCCGGCGCCGGTGGGTTTGGCGCGGCCGCCGTGACCGAGCGCCCACGCTTCCAATTCTTCATGGATCGGCAGACGATAATTCATTCCGGCGGCATCGGCACACTGCTGCAGTGTGATATTGAACTGGTCAATTTGTTCGAAGAAATCGTCCTTTGAGGAGACAAACCACGTGCGAGCGAGTCCGTGACTTAGAGCGACCAGCTTTTGCACGAGTACATCCGCTTGCTTATCCTCTTTGGCCCAGGCATCAAACTGGTCGACTAGGGTGCGAGTATCGGCCGGTTCACGGCTCCAGACCAGCGCCATCGGTAGTTTGCGCGGACGGGCGGGCATGGTGAGCGGCTCGATCTTGGTCTTCATTCCCTTTTCGGTGGCCGGCTGAAAACGGATCGGTTCTCCGAGTGCACAAACGGCGACATCGGCGCCGCTGCCGCGGCCTTTTTGTGCAATTCGATGTGCTTCCATGGCGAGACGTACGATCTCGTTGCGGTGGTGCTTCCAGGGGATGCCTGCACGCTCGTACCGCAGGGCGACTGTACCCACGGCTTCGGCGGCCGAGGAACCGAGCCCAAGCTTTTTTACGGTTCCGCCTTCGACCAGTTCGATCACATTGCTGCGGTCGATCAGAACATAAGGAATGCCGAACTTGTACTCGAACTCGTCCAGTTCGCGAATCGGCAGCGTCCGCGCGACCTCGACAGCAGGAGGGTAGGGAGTCATCGGGGGGAAGTTGACTTCAGAAATCTCAATCCAACGGGGTACGGGGGAGAGGATGGCGGTGCCGCCGTAAAGGACGGCATATTCCCCGCTTAACATCACTTTTCCCGGTACTCGTACCGTGCGCAAACTCATGCCGGTATCTCCGCATGACCCGCCGGTCGGCAGATCATCACCCGTTCTCTGTCCATCAACAAAGATAACATGTCTGCAACAGCGTCCGCATCGTCATGACGGCAAAGCAGTGCAACATGGGCACCTGCGTCTACTGTGGCATATGCTTCCAAACCCTTGCTGCGTTGGACTTTTGCTTCCTGCAGAACCTCGAGCGTGCCCGGAGACCAGTAGGGCAGGGACGGTCTGGTCGCGAGCATGCATCCGTGCATGGCATACATGTTCGCTTCCATGGTTTCACCCACACGGGTGAAATCGCGATGCATGACACCGTGAAGCACGGTCGCATAGTCTTTCTTCGCCAGCGCAGTCCAGGCTCGATAATAGGGCGACGCGGTACGGCTTCTTTCCATGCCCTCAGTCGAACCGACGGTCTTTTCCGGTGCATCCACCACCGCGATTACCATGGTCCAGGGTGTCGCTTCGGCCTCCAGAACACATCTCGCGGCCGGGTTGTCCCCAAGCGGCATGGCCGCGATTCCGCCGAATATCGAACGAGCCGCAGATCCGCTACCAAGTCTGGCCAGACGCGACAACTCACGCCGGGACAAATCGGCCTGCGCGAGATCCGCCAAAGCCATGGTTAACGCTGCAAACCCCGATGCACTCGAGGCCAGACCCGCCGCCGTAGGGAAAGAATTGAACGAAGATACGAAAACTGATCCGCTAATCAAGCCCTTGTCACGCCAAATATCCAAAAACCAGACGATGCGCTCCTTCGGTCGTCCCGTGGCTTCCACACCATTCAATACAACTTGATCATCAGCCGTATCGATCATCTGGACTGTGGTTTCAGTTCGCAAGGGGTCGAGGGTGAGGGAAATAGAGGGTGTGGCCGGGGCATTGGCCGTACCCGGGCGCTTTCCCCAGTATTTCGTCAATGCGATATTGGCGCAAGCCTGTCCCCGGCCGCTCTCCTTCACAAGCCCGCTCCCAGGGTGAAGGGAAAGACCTTGGGATAATGCCCTTTCAAATCTTCCATCAAGTCGTTTTGTTTTTACTCATCCACCAGTGCGATAACCGCTCCACCGCCGCCCGAACCGGTCAGTTTGGCGCCGTACACACCCATGTCGAGTAACGTTTCCACAGCCTGGTCCAGTCGTGTCGTTGAAACGCCCAGCCGCGCCAGCAGTTCATGGTTTTTAAACATGAGGCGACCGACCTCTTCGGTATCGCTCATTCCGAGGGCTACACCGGCGTCCGTGGTCAGCTCGCCGATCTCTTCCAGCAGCATGTTGACACGACGAGGGTTCAAGTCACGACTGGCTTGTACGCGCCGGACTATTTCGATAGTGCGGGCTCCCGACTCCACCAGGCAGACGATGCCGTGCAACGGTCGTCCCATGCGGATCGGCAGGATTTCACGCGGCGGACCTTTACGGAACCAGATCACGCCGTCCGTCAAAACGGTCGCCGCATCCATCCCACTCGGATGACCGTGAAAGATCGATTCCAGCTGCTGTACATCATGGAACAGGTTACCGTCGAAGCCGTCCGGGTGCTCGAGATTCTTGTATTCGCGCAGCGCGTGAATCAGCGCCGCGGAGAACGCCGCAGAAGAACCAAGGCCCATGCCGGGCACCAGGTCCGATTCAACCTCAATCGCGATCGGTTCCCGAGTCATATCGTACAGTTCAAGCGCGCGGTCTACCGCACGGCTGAACAGCTGCATGTCCTGGTCAGACTTGGGGACGTCGAACACCTGCTTGAACGTTGGCTGGATAAAACGGGGACCGTCGGGGTCGGGCAGGATTCGAACCTTTAACCCCACATCGACGGAAGAAGTGATCCCGGGGAAATTATACACCGTCGCATGTTCGCCGAACAGCACCACTTTGCCGGGTGCAAAGGATTCGACGAGGGGTTCCGTATTGGCTCGAACCTGTTTCGTCGGTTGTTGCATCATGTTGCGATAGACCTCCTCGGCGACCGCCATCTTAACTTCGCCGCGTTCGATCATCGCGCGGGCCACGTCTTCGACATGCTCAGGCGGTACACCGACAGATAGCGCCACGCTACGGGCATGCAGCGACATGTGGCCCTTCTGGATTCCTACAGTGCTGAGGGCAAGGCAGGCTGCGAAGTTCTGTGCCAGTCCGACTGCCGCAAGCAATCCGGCCAGTTCACGAGCATCTTCTACGCCGGAAATGGTGCGCAGGATTTTGATGCCGGGGTGCGAATTGACCGCTCCACCGATCCAGCCGACCTGCATCGGCAATCCGATTGTGCCGGTCAGGCGTCCGTCTTCCACCTGGTAGCGTGTCAGCCCGCGATACTGCCCGGTATGAGCCGCCCAGGCATGTCCGCCGGCTTCAATTGCACGCCAGTCCTGCCCGAGGGCAACTGCTGCAGCTCCTATACCGTTGAAGATGCCCTTGTTATGTGTCGTCGCACGATATGGATCATTCCAGGCCAGGCGATCCGCTTCCACGAGACGCTTTGCCACGGTTTCGCCGTCCATCTCAGGCGTTGCCAGTGCTTCGAATGGAACGGAAAACTCCGCTCGGGCCATACGACGGGTCGCATAGTTGGAAAGGATGCGCAGGTTTACACGGCCGCCGGTTACCTCTTCAATGACCGGGCCTGCCGCTTCACATGCGTAATTGATCGCGTTGGCGCCCATCGCTTCCTGCACATCCATCAACAGGTGAACGACAAGCATTTCGCCGACATCTTCGCCGCCGTCGATACGGCGCACTTCCAGATCCTTTACACCGCCTCCGCGTTGCGTCATGCGTATATTAGCGAGATTGGCCTCCTCAATGATCCGTTGTTTCTCTTCCAGAACCCTGTCGCCGACCGCACGGGGATCATCCAGGTCTAAAACCTGTACCTGGCCGATCATGACCGGCTCATCCACCTCGGTTCGGAAGCCGCCGCCGTCACGGATCATCAACGCGCCTTTGGAAACCGCTGCAATAATGGAGGCCTCTTCGATGGCCATCGGTACAATGAACTCACGGCCGTTGACAATGAAATTGAGACCGAGTCCGAGAGGCACTCCGAGGACGCCAATGGCATTCTCAACCATGTTGACAGCATTCTTGACCTTGAGGGCCTTGCCGTCACGAAGCGATGCCAGCTGAGCTTCCGTCAATCCGAAATTGCGCTGCAGGTACGCGAGTCGCTGTTCCACCGAGAGCCGGTAGAAACCGGGAATGCGGGAGGTCTTCGATTCCTTGTGAATCCGTGCGTGTGATTTGACGGGTTTTTCCAAACTCACTGTATGTCTCCAGGCTGCAACTTGTACGCTGAAAGATAATCCTTCAAGCCGCCGGTCACCACTTTTGCAACCGACTGCAATTCGTCGGGTGTTCTTGATCCGGTCAGAATCATGGCGGCACGGAGCTGCTCAAGAAATGCCTCGATCCAGGCATGAGCGCCCTGCGGCCCGTCCTCGATGAAGGATAGCAGAACACTGCGAGCGAAACCTGCAAGATGTGCGCCAAGCGCAAATGCTTTGGCGGCTTCAAGACCGTTCTGAATGCCTCCTGATGCAACAATGACAACCTTTTCCGGCAGGAGACGCCTTGCAGCGGCCAGACTGACAGCCGTCGGAATACCCCAGTTTTGATACACCTCGCCCAGGGAACTCAACGAGTGTGACGGTGCACGGTATTTTTCAACTTTTGTCCAGGATGTGCCCCCCGAACCCGCTACGTCTATGTACTGTACACCGATCTGAGCCAATCGTTTCAACGTTTTCGGACCCATACCGGCCCCGGTTTCCTTGACGAGCACTCGGCCGTCGAGGCGATCCACCAGGTGCGCGATACCATCCAGAACACCGGAGAAACCGTGCTGCTGTCCTTCACCCTGCACCAGTTCCTGCCCGGCATTCAAATGCACACAGAGTCCGTCGGCTTCGATCATGTCCGCTAAACCGGCGATCTGTTCGATGGAGTATTCCTTCAGTTGCACACCACCGATGTTGCCGAGCAGCACACCGTCCGGGATGCATGCCCGCACAGCGAAATCCTTGATCATCTCCGGGTATCGCAGCAGTACCCGTTGACTGCCGACCGAAAATGCCAGCCCCTTCTCGGACGCGGTTCGTGCCAGCCCCTCATTCATTTCACGGGCAAACTCGGCACCACCGGTCATGCTTGTTATCATCAAAGGGGCGTCGAGGGTCTTGCCGAAAAACGGGGTGTGTAATTCGAGATCCGTTGCATCCAGCTCCGGCAGGGCATCGTGCTCGAGGTGAAGATCCTCGAACAACGTGCTCCGGCTGTGCAACACGTCCTCTTCCGCGACGATACGGAGATGCTCACTTTTACGGCGTACGATCGATGTCTGCGGCACGAATGACGTCCTGAGAGTTTTCAGCGTTTGAGTCTAACAATATAAAACCGCAGCATTCCTGAACAAAAGAGAAGCCGGAAGGGTTTCTCCCCTTATTGAAGCATCAGCTGTCATAAAGTGGAAAGGTAAAACATGGGACGTGTGCGCGCGGGCAAGACCGGTTTACCGCAACAGGAAGGCGATACTATACTAACCCGGATATTTCACGAGTTCAAACTGCGTCAGATGTGAGGCGCGAAGAATGAAGCTGTATTGCCATACCGCGAATCCTTCGCAACAAAGCAGATGACGCAGTTGGGACCGCCCGAAGGGGGAATGAATAGATGAGTT
>WJJA01000485.1 GCA_014729955.1 bacterium | reverse complement strand
TGTTCGACAGTGAATCCGTGCCTTCTCTTCGAGCAGAGCTGCTGACGATTGTGCAAAACCCGTCCTTGGCTCGGAAAATGGCTTTGAATATTAAACCACCCCGTACCGTGGATTCGGATGTGGCACGGACAATCGAACGTTATGAAGAATTAGTCCGGAGCAAGCAGGAGGAAGGTCTCATGCAAACCGAGTATAAACAATACCCCGGCAACGGCCGCCCGATTCGTGTGTTGTTCTATTTCTTCAAGAACGTGCATATTCCCATCCTGCTGCCTGTTTTCGAAGAGATGTGCCGGCAGGGCGGATTTGACATTGCGTTCTCCTATTATCACCACGACCTGCGCATTCGTGCCGGTATGACGCCGGAGGAGTTTGCTATCCTCGAACGGCAAGGGGTTCCACTCTTCGAGAATCCACGCGAATGGAACGCTGATGTCACCCTGATGGCGGACAACGTAGCGAAGTTGGTCGAGGGCTGCGGAAAGATTGTCAATGTTGGTCACGGCCTGCTTTCGAAAGGGCAATATTTCACCGATACGGACATTGTCCATCGCGAAAACCTGGAAGATCTGCTTTGTGTACCGGGGCCTTATCACAAGCAGCGACTGCTGGACGGCAATCGTGTTTTTATACCTGTCGTAGCGACAGGCATGCCGAAGTTGGATCGTCTCTTCTCGCCTGATCGGCTTTCCCGGGACGATTTGATGAGGCAGATGGGACTGGATCTGACGAAACGTGTGGTGTTGTTTGCGCCCACATTCAATATCGCGCTCTCTTCGATCCCGATTCTCTGGACAAGGGTGGAGAAGCTTGCCGATGACGACACGTACCTGTTCATCAAGCTGCATAACTCGACTCTCAATGAATTCAAAGAGCACTATAGAGAGCTGGCACAAAGGCATCCAAACGTGATCTATGTCGACGACCCGGATATCACCGCTTCCATGCTGGTCGCCGATGTGATGGTCTCGGATGTATCCTCCGCGTTCATGGAATTCATCTGTCTGGATAAACCTGTGGTCCTGTTCGACAATCCCAATCAATCCACCTACAGGAACTACGATCCACGTGATATCGAATATGCCTGGCGCGATGTCGGTCTTCGCGCCAATTCCCTTGAAGGTGTAATCGAAGGGGTCCGCCGCAGCTTCGAGCATCCCGAAGAATATCAGTCCCGGCGCAGAGAGTATGCCGCACAGCTTCTGGCAGACCGGAGCGGCGGCGCCTCTCGCAATGTTGTGAATGTCGTTCGAGATCTGCTGCATGGTCAGTACGCTCCGGAGCGAGTGAGCACGGACACCACGGCGCTGCTGATCCCGGTCGGGCCGGGTGATGAGCGGGCGGCGATAGAATCCACTCGACTCGCCCTGGAAGACGGCGGCGAAGCCTGCCGGGTCCATCTTATCGATCACGGCTGCACGCGTGGGGAGCTGCTTCGCTCGATGCCCCGTGACAGCCGGGTGAAGGTGATCGGGCAAGACGTAGTGGAAGCTGTGACAGCCGATGCGACATACGTTGTTTTACTGAAAGCCGGGCTGGATATGGGGGAGCGAAGGCTGTTCCGTCTGGTGAATCATCTGCGACGCAATCCCGATGCAAGAGCGTTTGTGCCCCTGTTCAGCGGTGAAGAAGCGCAGCAGTCCCCGGATCAGCATCCTTTCCATTATGTAGCGCCGGATGTCGCGAAAACCCTCCGCCTGGAGCTGTTCGACCGAGAGCTTCGACATGCCATACCGGCGCAAAGTCTTCCGCACAAGATTACCGGCGCGACCTGCTGCATCGCCGCCCGGCGTCAATCGGAAGGTGGAACTCTGCTGATGAAACACGCAAAGGAAAACCGTCGATCCACTATTCCCGAGGTCGGGCTTGCGCTGGATGTGGTGGTCGGAAATCTCGCGTCCGTCCAGGCAACACAAGGAAGCCCGCCTGACGTTGATTCAACGGACTCGGACGGGATGGAGCAGCGTGACAGCGCCGAGGACGGTCGTCTGCGTGTCGCCTACCACTATGAACGCAAAGGCAAGTACGAAAAAGCGGCCGAGCACGCGCAAAAGGTGCTGGCCGAAGATGAAGCCAATGTAGCGGCTCGCGATCTGCTCGAACGGGTGGAAGCCCGGTTGTCCTGAACGCGGGGGGTGGTGTGGCTCAGCCGGCTTTCTGCTGCGCCTCTTCTTCGACTTCCCAGCCGTAGTCGACGTAGCGCCACCTGACCCGGTCGCCGAAAAACTCCAGGCGCGCGTATCCTTCCTCAAAACCGTCCCGTGCACCGCGCCACCAGCGCCCGGAGACCGCGCCGATATTGGCGTACTCGATACCGCGGAAGGTGTAGGACTCGTTGATGTGCAGATGCCCGCCCAGCACCAGTTTTACAGGGTGCTTTTCCATCACGTCGATCACCTGCGGCACATTGCCGACCACCGCCTTCTTGTGGTCCGGCTTCTCGATGCCTTCACGGCGTTCGTTGTAACTGGTCAGCAGCGGGATGTGCATCGCGATCACCGTCGGTTTGTTCGCCGATGCGAGATCGTCATCGAGCCAGCGAAGCTGTTCCTCGTCGATATGCCCGTAGTAATCACGGTTTTCCACGTCGATCCCGACCGTATCCAGCAGCACAAAATGCCAGCCGTCATGGTCGAAGGATTTGTACGGCTTGTCCTGCTTGAAACGCTCGAGGAAATAGGTCTTGCCGAACTTGGGATGATCGGGCGTGAGGCCGCTGTCCTTATAAACGCCAAGGGTGTCATGGTTGCCGATGACATGGTGTACCGGCACATTCACCGTCCGGTCGATCGCGCCGAAGTAGAGCTCGTACTGAGCGTCCGCTTCTTCGACACCGGTCGCGAGAATGTCCATCGCGAGATCCCCGCCTGTGATGATAAACTGCGCCGGGTCGGGACGATCCATCGCATACCGCAGGCAGGTCTCGAAGCCCTCGGCCGCTTTCTTCTCGTCATACACGTGCATGTCGGTCATGAAGGCCGCACTGAAATCAGGCTTGCGGGCTTTCGTGGTGGTGGTTGCGCACCCCCACGGCAGCATCATCGCGCCCGCACCAAGGGCGCTCAACTTGACAAAATCGCGCCGGCCGAATCGTCGTACCATCCTTCCATCTCCCTTTGCTGCGGTGGTGAGTAGCTACGGAAACAATATCCCGGTAAAGTTAGGAAAGTATAAATCGTTTCGATTCTGAAGGACTACAGCGTACCGTCAGATCCTCAGATCGGATGGGACGAGGGGTCGGGCGCCGGCGCGCCCCGGCGAAGTGTGATCCGACACTCAAATGGATCATAACAGGCACCGTGAAATCCCGGGCAGGCCCCGGGCCGACCCATACCGCAAGCCCGTACAAGGGTCTACTACCCAAAGACACCGGTCACACTGCGCACCGCGAGCCACGAGAAAAAGAGCAGAACCGCGGTGAGCGCACCGACTGACCAGGCGCGGTTGCGGTACGGCACCCCGACACGCGCAATCGTACCATTCAGGTACAGCAACGCCGCAGCGAGAAAGGGCAAAAACCAGGCTCCGACCACTGCATACGCTTTCTGCAACGTCGAAAACTCAAACCGAAGCGCAAGCATCGGCGCCAGCGCCAGCCCGGCCAGGTAGACATTGTACGTACCGGAGTGAAACGAGACCCGCCGTTCCTTCGCCTCGTCCCTTTCCCCTTTCGACATCGCGACAAAATCGGCAAAGATGTACGGCACACCCTGCCACACCCCGAGCAGGCTGCTGAACATCGCACCCCACGCGCCAAGCAGAAACGCCCATCGTCCGACAGCGCCGGTGTGTTGTTCGAGTTGGTGAGCCAGTGAAACCACGACACCGGCGCCCCCGCCGGTCACAGCGACACGCGAAGAGATCACGATGATGCCCAGTCCGAACAGCGCGGTCATGACATACGCCGCTGTCAAATCGATCCGTATCGACCGCATATCCGTTTCACGTCCCGCTTCACGGATCCAGTATCCGTAGGATAGAATGGTCAGAGTGCCTCCCACCCCGCCCAGCAGGGCAATCGTCCAACCGAGGCCGCCCTCGTTCAGCTGTGGAATCCGCGGGATGAAGAGTCCGGAGACCAGTTCCGGCAACGAAGGCAGCAGCATCGCAGCAGTGATAAGTACGGTAATGAACATGACACCGATGGATACCTGCATCACCCGTTCGAACAGCTTGAAACCGCCGAGCCGTACCAGCAACCATCCGACAAGACTGTGCAACACGGCCGCCATCCACACCGGCAGCACCGGCACCATGGCATGGAACGCCACCCCGCAAGCAGTCATCAGCGCCGACCCGACAAAGAAGCTCCATGGCAGCAGATAGAGGATAAATCCGACCTGGAAGGGCCGCTTGAAATGAGTAACGCATCCTTCGAGCAGGGTTTCGCCCGTGGCGACCTGCCAACGGGCAAGCCCTTCGGTAAGCACATATTTCATCAGGGCACCGATTACGACCGCCCACAGCACGGTGGTGCCGAGACGTGAACCTGCAAACGCCGCGGTGGCCAGGTCACCCGCACCGACGCCGGTGGCCGCCACAAGAATGCCTGTACCAATCACGCTCAGGAAAGGAAGCCCGGACGATTTCATTTCAGTCATCGCAGTCCATTTAAACTGTTGCTTTGTTTCAATGTTCCAAGGTAGACATTCTACCGGCTGTAATCGAGAATTCAACGAAACACCTCCGGGATGGTTCTCTACCCCGAGCCCCCCGCCGTCTATGGTACGGCGAACTCATTCGTCGAAGGTCCATTGATTTCAGGCCCCCGTTTTGCATTTTTCCAAAACAACTGCCTCGTTTTGGGATATTTCGTTCTACGGGCATACGACAGAGATCGAAACGCAGCACAAACAGATGTCTTTATATAAAGGAGTGAGCATTGATCGAACAACTGAACCCGGATCCGAAACCGCTTCGCATCCCGGAGCTTCCGCCGGAAGAGGCGATTCCCCTGCAGGTTCGCATCATCCTCGGAGTGACCGGCTGGCCGCTGGAATGGTTCGCCGAGCATATCATGATGGTTTCACGTGCGACAGTCTATCGCTGGTTGAACGGTTCAACCGTACCCAGCTCCAGGTTGGAGCGCTGGCACCTCTACCGTCTCGAACGCATTGTTCTTGCCGCCATGTTCCTCAACCGAGGTGAGGAGTTTCTCGAGCTGCTTTCCTACCTGCGTCCGGAACGGTAGCACAACCGAAGGCCGACCCTGACAGGGCAGATGTATCAAACCAATTTTATCCTGGCAGACAAAGCCAATCCCCGGCATTCCCGCCTGGTGCAATACAACGTCCCGTTGCAACACGTGCCGGAAGAGTTCGGGAAGTCACATCGCTTGCGACGAAGACGTCTCCGCCGTATTCTTTTTCAGCCGTTCACAAGCTCGGGTGGAGATAAAACCATGTATACCCTGACCAATGCACTCTACGAGATTTCTGATGACAGGGCACGTCTCGATCTGGACGTGATCCACGAGTTCCTGACACGCTCCTACTGGGCGGAAGGGATAAAGAAAGAGCGTATCGCACGAGCGATCGAGCACTCTTACCCCTTCGGGTTGTATACAGGAGACCGTCAGATCGGTTTCGGGCGTGTCCTCTCCGACCTCAGCGCCATCGCCTACCTGATGGATGTTTTTGTTCAGAAAGACTATCGGGGAAAAGGTCTGGGCAAGTGGCTGGTCGAAGCGATCCTGGCGTACCCGGAGTTTGAGCCTGTGCGACGCTGGGTGCTTGCCACGGAAGATGCCCATTCACTGTATGCCAAGTACGGCTTCACGCCGTACGAACCGATGGACAGCATGATGATGAGACTCGATCCTGACAAATATAAACGAGAGTGAGACAGACCATTGTACAGGGGTAGGAGAACGCCGGCGTTAAAAATGAGCCAACACTCTGATATTAAACAAGTTGGACGGATTCAAACTGCAAATGGCAACGATTGACAAAGAAATGTGATCCAGATCACTGGTTTTAAGACAATATCCCCGACCGATTTGCAGCGAGTGCCGTATCTACCTCCTGTCTCATGTTCGACGGGTTCGTCTTTTTGGTGTTCAGGCTGTCAAATCCCAAAACGTTTTTGTATATCTCCCCCTTATTTCAGGTTTCGCAATCCCTTACCATTCGTGATCAAGTGATCTATTGCTGAGAATGGTGTAATCCTACAATAGGGAATTCAAGATCGGTGATAGCCCTGATAAAGTACAACTACAAAAAGTATCATGATTATTTATGACAATACTACTGGACATTGCACCGTTGCGCATCGATTCGTCGGGGCTACAAACAGGGATTGCATGTACGGAAAAGGCTCGCTTATACTGTAAGCAGGGGAGTAAGAGTCCCCTTCGCCAGTGCCGTTTAAGATCAGTTTTGAGTGTCGGGGCACACCCCGCTGACGCGGGCCAAGACCCGACACAACGTTCCGTCAGGTCTTGCGCACAGCTTTTCGTGAGTGTGACCTGACGGCTGAGCGAGTCTTCTGGATCTACATCGGCACTAGGACGGATTCATGTCAAACGAACCAATGCAATCAAACCAGCGCCTTCCCTGCAGGCTGAACAGTATGACCCCGGAGACCATGGATGGCGGACGACAATCAACATGCAGACGATTTACTCAAAGAACTGGATGCGGCACGTGCGCGGGTGCGTAACCTCGAAGAGCGGTTGGGGCTGCCTTCTTCGGACACTTCTGCGTTCTGGACTTCTGTGGTTCAAGCCGAGAAATACCGAGCCATAGCGCGTAATCTCCCTCGTTCAGTGATTCTCCTGTATGACAGCCATCTTCGCATCCTTCTGGCGGAAGGTCCGGAAATCGAAGCGATCGGATACACACGCGAAGACTTCGAAGGCAAGCTCCTCTCCGAGATTACGCCCCCCGAGATTCAGCCGGATCTTCAGGACGCTCGCCACGCAGCCGAACGCGGCGATCCGTTTGCTACCGAATTCAGTTACCGGGGACATCTGTACCTGCTGCAGGCATCCCCGATCTTTGACGTCGCCGACAACC